>JAAYSB010000260.1 GCA_012518475.1 Intrasporangiaceae bacterium
AGATCCCCACCGTGTCCACAGTCCGAGCACCACATCGGGAGGTGCAGCCACTCGCGCACTGGAGCGAGGCGGCGACGTCGACGGGTGGTCGACGCTGCCGAGGGCGGCAGCCCGACGAGAGCGTGTGCGAGCATGATCCCTGTGTCAGGACCGCTGCCGGCCGAGCCCTCCTCGCGCACTGCACGGATCGTCTTCAGAACCATCCTGGCGACGGCGAGCGCCCTGGCGAGGCTGCTGCGCTGGTCGGTCGGGCACGTGGCGCTGGTCCTCACCCTCGTCGTTGGGGGAGCGGTGGCCGTCCTGTTCACGGCCGGCGCCGGAGAGGTCTATGAGAGCGTCGTCGAGGCGGACGGGATCTCCCGACTCGACCAGCCGGTGCTCGACTTCATGGTCGGCCTGCGCTCACCCGGTCTCGACGCCGCGGCGACGCGATTCACCGACCTGGGCGGGACGGTCGGTATGCCGGTGCTCGCCACCCTCGCCACCGTCGCCCTGGGCATCGCTTGGCGCCGGTGGACTCCCATCGTCCTCATGATCGGTGCCGCCGCCGGCTCCCTCCTCATGACCGTCGGCGGCAAGGATCTCGCCGGGCGGGCCAGGCCCCCGGTCGAGCTGGCCGTGCCGCCCCTCGAGCACTCGGCATCGTTCCCGAGCGGGCACGCCCTCAACGCGACGGTGATCGTGGGCGTGCTCACCTATCTGGTGCTCGTCCGGGTGCAGTCACTCGCGATCCGGCGGGCGACCCTCGTGTTCGGCGTCGCCTTCGTCCTGACAATGGGCCTGTCCCGCGTCTATCTCGGGCACCACTGGCTCTCGGACGTCGTGGCCGCGTGGTCGATCGGTCTCGGCTGGGTGGCTGTCGTCATCACCGCCCACCGAGTGATGATCATCGCGGGACGGGCTGCTCCGCTCGAACGCTCGGGTCGCCCTCGGCGCGGTCCAGGACCGGACGGAGAGTCAGGTGCCGGCGCCACATCGCTACAGCCACGATGACGGCGACGACGAGGAGCGCCAGCCACCAGTGACCGACGGCGGCCGTCACGGCTGCCCACCACACCGCGAACCCGATGGTCGTATAGATGGCCGCCCAGGCGCGCCCGCCGACGAGCTGGGCCAGGGCGAACCTCCACCACGTGATGCGCAGCAGGCCGGCCGCGGCCAGGACGATGGTCTGCACGCCCACGGTGAGGTGGGCGAGCGGGATGACGACCAGCCCGTAGCGTTCCAGGACGTCCGTCCCGCGCCCCTGCACCCGTGAGTCGAGCCAGCGCGCGAGCCGGTGCCGCACCGTGCCCGGGCGCAGACGCCCGCGCAGGGCCGCTCCCGAGACCAGGCGGGCGAGCCAGTACGTCGCCTGGCCACGGAGCAGGATGACGGTGAGGGAGAGGAGATAGGCGACTGCGAACGGATAGTCGCGCCAGGCCTGGGGCATCAGGTCTTCCGAGTCTGTCGTGGGGTGTGGCTGACGTGTTCTAGGCGGCCACGCCGGCGGCGAGGTGCCGCTCGGACATGGCCCGGCCGAGATCGGCGAACAGTGCGGCGCTCAGCTCGAACGCCTCGATGGCGCGATCGAGGACGAGCGCGCGGGTCCGGTCGTGAAGGGAGATGGTGTCCAGCGCTCTGCGGTATCCGTCCTTGTAGGGCTTGAGTGCCGGGATCTGCTCGAAGCGATAGAACGTCAGGGCCTCCTGGGGCACGGCATAGTGCCGGGCCACGAGGCGGGCGATCACCTGTCCGCCGGACAGGTCGCCGAGATAGCGCACGTAGTGATGGGCGAGGAGCATGGGAGCGTCATGCTCCTCGCGCAGGCGCTGGACATAGTCGCGGGTCGCGTCGACGAGAAGCCGGTCGACGTCCCTGGTGACGGTCTCGGGGGTGGTGGGTCCGGCATACCCCTGCGTGAGGAGGGTGGTGACGTCGTGCCGGAGGGCGTTCGTGCGAGCCAGCGCCGGGTCGTGGACGGCCCGCAGCAGTGGGTGGTCGCTGTAGTGGGTCGTGAGGATGTCCTCGAGCGCCGCATAGATCGGGAGCTGCTGGACCGCGAGGACGGTGAAGGCGCCGGCACAGGAGCGACCGGCCAGCAGGTCCTCGACGAAGGTCGAGGTCTCGGCCCGCTCGTGGGCGGTGGCGGTCGCGGCGCGCAGGGCAGCCGAGAGGGTCTCGGACGACGTCACAGGGACCTCCTGTTGTTCGGGTTAGGAGTGCCTAACAGGAGGTCCCCGCGTGCGTCACGCGTTCGCGTCCGCCAACTGAACGGCCCGGGCCGCCTCGAGGCGGGCCACCGGCACGCGGAACGGCGAGCAGGACACGTAGTCCAGCTTGCGCACCTCGAAGTAGCGCACCGACTCGGGGTCGCCGCCGTGCTCGCCACAGACGCCGACCTTGAGGTCCGGCTTGGTCCTGCGGCCCTCGTCGGTGCCGATCCGCACGAGCCGGCCGACGCCATCGGCGTCGATCGTCTCGAACGGCGAGAAGCCGAGGATGCCCTTGTCGAGGTAGCGCGAGAAGAAGCTCGCCTCGACGTCGTCCCGCGAGAAGCCCCACGTCGTCTGGGTGAGGTCGTTGGTGCCGAAGGAGAAGAAGTCGGCGGCCTCGGCGATCTCACCGGCGGTGAGGGCTGCGCGGGGCAGCTCGATCATCGTGCCGACGAGGTGGTCAAGGTGGACGTTGTGCTTGACGCGCGCCTCGTGGGCTGCGTGCGCGATCTCCTCCTTGATGTTGCGCAGCTCCTCGACGGCACCGACGAGGGGAACCATGATCTCCGGGGCCGCACTGCCGCCCTCTTCGGTGACGAGGGCCGCGGCCTCGAGGATCGCCTGCGACTGCATCTCGAACAGGCCGGGGATGGCGATGCCCAGACGAACGCCGCGCAGTCCGAGCATGGGGTTCTCCTCGTGCAGCCGGTTGACCGCGGCCAGCAGCTTGGTGTCGTCGTCGTGCTCCTCACCACGGGCGTCGGCCACGGCGACCTTGACCGACAGCTCGGTGATGTCGGGGAGGAACTCGTGCAGCGGCGGGTCGAGGAGCCGAACGGTGACGGGCAGGCCGTCCATGGCGCGGAACAGCTCGACGAAGTCGTCTCGCTGCAGTGGGAGCAGCCGGTCCAGGACCTCCTGGCGCTCCTCGTCGGAGTTGGCGAGAACCAGCTCTTCGACGAGGTGCCGGCGGTCGCCGAGGAACATGTGCTCGGTGCGGCACAGGCCGATGCCCTGCGCGCCGAAGTTGCGGGACAGCTCGGCGTCCTCGGGGTTGTCGGCGTTGGCGCGCACGCCCAGGGTGCGGAACTCGTCGGCCCACTCCAGGATGGTGTCCAGGTCGCCGGTCAGCTCGGGCTGGACCAGGTCGACGGCGCCCAGCACCACGATGCCAGTCGTGCCGTCGAGCGAGATCATGTCGCCCTCGCGGATGACGATGTCGGTA
>JAAYSB010000261.1 GCA_012518475.1 Intrasporangiaceae bacterium
GGCCACCACGCAGACGACGGCGACAGTCCCCGCGCCGGCCAGCAGCAGGCGCCGCAGGCGCCGGCCGATGCGCCGGGACAGCATGATGACGGCGACGACGACGGCCAGGGCGAGCGACCCGGACAGGACGGCCAAGCCCAGCGCCACCCCGGCAGCGAGGTCGTGCCGCCGGGACCACGCGACGATCCCGACGACCATGAGCGCCACGCCGATGAGATCTCCGGAGATGAGCAGTCCGAGCGCGAGCGCCGGACAGAGCACGAACAGCAGCACCCGATCCGGTCGGTATGCGCCGATCGCCACGGTGCAGACGGCCAGCAGGATGAGCGCGACGAGGGCCCAGAGCAGGACGAACACGGTCTGCGCCCGCGCATCGACGCCGCCGGTGAGCTCAGCCAGGGCACGCAGCACGGCGGCCGGGACGACCGGCTCACCCGTTGCTGACCCGAGCCGAAGGTTGCCGAGCAGGGCCGGCAGGTCCGAGTAGCAGGCGCGCCACAACGGCTGCTGACCGCCGAACCCGTGCTGGAGACACCAGGCCCGTAGCGCGAGGGCGAGGAGCATCGGCAGTGCTGTCAGCAGGACCGCGAGCCGCACGAGTGCTGCGACGTCGGCCGAACGCGCAGAGGTATGCCGACCGAGCGGACCGCCGAGGACCCGCCACGGGGTCTGCGCCGGCCGGGCCGCCGATGACGCGGGCCTCCGGGCCACTCCGCGCGCACCGTCGCGGGCAGTGGGGGTTGGCTCGCTCACGGAGCGAGCCTAGCCACCCCGGCCGGGTGGAGCGCCTCCCGGCGGACCGGCCTGGCCCGCGGCTGCGTCCGTCGGGTCCTGGGTTGGTTCCGGACCGGGTGGGGACGTGGGCGGACCGGTCGTCGGCGGGGGCGCGGTGCCGGTCGGCTGCGGGGTCGGTTCGGTCGTCGGCGCGGGCGGTTCCGTCGTCGGCGGCTGGGTCGGCTCGGTGGTGGGCTCCTCCGTCGTCGGCTCCTCCGTGGTGGGCTCCTCCGTCGTCGGCTCCTCCGTCGTGGCCTCGGTCGTCGGCTCCTGCGTCCGGGTCGGGATGTTGTCCTCGCCGGTGCCGGCCGGCGGCGGGAAGTCGACGATCTCGACTCCCTCGAGGGCGGCCTGCATGTACGCGGTCCAGATCCGCAGGGGCACCGAGCCGCCGGTGATGCCCTGCTCCCAGCCGGGGACACCCGTCAGCTCGACAGGGGTGCCGTTCTGGTCCTTGAACATCCCGACGGCGGTCTCGAGCTGCGGCACGAAGCCGTTGAACCAGGCCGAGCGGAACGACTCGGAGGTTCCGGTCTTGCCGGCCGACGGGCGTCCGAGCTGCTCACCGGCATACGCGCCCGAGCCGGTCTTCGTGACCTCCTGCATAGCGTCGACGAGGTCACTGATGATGTCGGCGTCGAAGACCCGCTCGGTCGTCGGTTCAGCGGTGTAGTCGATACTGCTGTCCTCGATGACAGAGCTCACCGACTTGATCAGGTAGGGGTCCACCCGGACTCCCTCTCCCGCGAAGGTCGCATACGCCCGCGCCATGTCCTGGACCCGCACGGTCGCGGTGCCGAGCACGTTGGCCGGGTTGTTCTCCAGGCCCTCCTCCGGGACACCGGCCTTGACGGCCGCCTCGGTCGTCTTGTCCGGGCCGACCTGGAGGTTGAGCTCGGCATAGACCGTGTTGACCGAGCTGGCGGTGGCCTGCCGCAGATCGATCCGGCCGAAGGAGCGGTCGTTGAAGTTCTTGACCCGACCCTGCTCGTTGCCGACCGACTCGAACTCCTCGAAGAATTGCGGGGAGGACCCGTCGTAGCGGGACTTGGTCGAGATCCCCTGCTCGATTCCGGCGAGCAGTGTGAACGGTTTCCACGTCGAGCCGGCCTGCATGGACGCCTGGGTGGCGTTGTTGAACTGACGCTGCTGGAAGTCGGCACCGCCGTACATCATCGTGACGGCACCGTCGCCCGGGACGATCGACATGGCTCCGACCTGGAGGTCCTCGGCACCCTCGCCGGTGGGCAGCCACTCCTGGACCGCGGCCGCGATCGCGTCCTGCTGCTTCTTCTCGATCGTCGTGACGATCCGCAGCCCGCCGGTCTCGATCTGGGCGTCGGTGAGGCCGAGCCGTCCGGTCAGCTCGCGCTTGACCTCGTTCGTGATGTGGCCGAGCGGGCCGGCCGCTCCGCGGTACTGCCGGCTCGGGGCGACTGTCGGGAACTGGGCGGCGTCCCGGTCCGCCTGGGACAGTGCGCCCGTGGCGACCATCCCGTCGAGGACGTAGTCCCAGCGTGTCTTGGCAGCAGCCGCGTTCTCGGTGCCCACGGCCGGGTCGAGATAGGACGGCCGCTGGATGATTGCCGCCAGGAGGGCCCCTTCTGCGACGGTGACCTCGCTGACCGGCTTGTCGAAGTAGGCCTGGCTCGCGGTCTCGATCCCGGAGGCTCCGCGGCCGAAGTAGATCGTGTTGAGGTAGTTCTCGAGGATCTTGTCCTTGGACAGCTCGCCGTCGATCTTCAGGGAGATCATGATCTCCTTGGCCTTGCGGATGTAGGACCGCTCCTGGGTGAGATAGAAGTTGCGGACGTACTGCTGGGTGATCGTCAAACCACCACCGGAGGTCGAGTCACCACGCACCAGGCCGACGACGGCGCGGCCGATGCCGCGGACCGAGATGCCCTCGTTCTCGTAGAAGGTGCGGTCCTCCGCGGCGATCACCGCGTCCCGGACGTGCTGCGGGATCTGGTCGGTCGTCACCGAGTCGCGGTTGATCTCCGAGAGCCGGTCGAGCTCGGTCTCGCCGTCGGCGTAGTAGATGACCGAGGCCTGCGCCAGAGCAGCGTCGTTCGGCTGCGGCACCGGGGTGACGGCATAGGCGAAACCGAGGCCGGCCAGGCCGAGGACACCCAGGGTGAGCAGCGTGAGCAGGATCACCCGACCCCAACGGCGGCGGGGCTTGGCCGACCGGGACCTGGCCTCCGCGCGGGTGCGCGGGGTCCCGGAGCGGGACTGCGCGGCCGCGCGGCCCCTGGGCGCCGCAGCGCGGCGCGAGGTCTGGGCGGGACGCGCGGACCGGCTGGCAGCGCGGCGTGAACGTTCGCTCATAGGACGGGATGCTTCTTCCGGGCCGAGTGAGACTGACGAGTGGGACTGAGGACACTTGGGCAGGTGAGCACCGCATACCGATGCGTTCTGCGCCTTACAGTATGACCTCAACGAGCAGGTGGCACCGAATGTGCCGGGGAATGTGGCCAGGCTCGCGTGCCTTATGCTGTCGCGATCAGGCACATGACATACGCACGCCTTTGTCAGTGCGCTCTCAGTACCACTCAGGAGTAGTTCATGGGTTCCATCCGCGTCGCCATCGTTGGCGTCGGCAACTGCGCGACCAGCCTCGTGCAGGGTGTCGAGTACTACAAGGACGCCGACCCGGCGGGCACCGTCCCGGGTCTCATGCA
>JAAYSB010000262.1 GCA_012518475.1 Intrasporangiaceae bacterium
CCTCTACCGCGTTCGGCCGGGAGGTCAGATCGCCGAGCCGGTAGGCGACGTGCTCGATGCAGTCGGTCACGAGCACGGCATCCCATCCGGCCGAGGCGAACAGCCCGACTATCTCCGATAGGACGGCAGCGACCCGAGCGCGCTCGCTGCCGTCGAAGTCTTCTTCATTGTCGGTGGTGGGGTTGACGGCGAACGCGGGGTGGTAGTCGGCCAGGTTCTCTCGCTCCGCGAACCGGATGGCGTCGTGGAAGCCGACGATTCTGGCCGTGTGGCGCACCTTGCTCGGCGAGACGAGCATCCCCGCCGCCCGCACTTCGACGCCACAGGTGATCTTCATCGCGCGAGTGACGACCGCCCACGGGTTTCCGGCGTTCCTGGTCGAGGGGGCGAGCATGACCTCGAATGCTGCCGAGGCAATCTCCCACTCATCCAGTGCGTACTTGCGGGCCAGGCGTCGATACCTCTCTGCCGTGTACCGCATGAGTTCCGCGGCTTCACGGTCACTGCGCCAGGCCCCAGGCCCGGCCTCGTGCAACCGGATCAGCAGGGTGCGTAAGCCCTCTGGTGTCTCGAACCCGTGGCGTGGCGAGCCATCCTGGGCTGCGGCGTCGTCGCCTGTAGTGGGTGGGGTGTGTTCGGTCACGGTGGCACCTCCCGTGAAGGAGGTGCGCCACCAGAACCCACGCCAGGACGTGAACCAGCACGCCGCTACAACCGTTCGTCAGTCGATACGTCGCTGCTTCCCCGGCGCAGCGCAGGTACGACTTGTCAGAAGGCCGCCCTGCAGCGATAGGAACGGCTGCGAATGCTCGCGCCGGGAATCATTCCGGCGCGAGCATCCGCAGTCGCTCTAGGGTGCGGTTTCGCGGGTCAAGACAGCGACCATTTGCCGACCTCTCGATACTCCGAGTCGTAGATGGTCTCGGTAATCGGCTGGGCGAGGTCGTAATGCTTCATGTTGCCGCCCCAGTACCGCAGCACACGCGCCAGTTCCTCAACTGGATCTCCCGCGACGGCTCCCAGGTCTATGTCCAGGCGGAATCGGGTCGGGTTATCTGGGGAATCACTCATACTTCAAGTATAATATTGAACTACTAGTTGAGGGTTGGAGGGTGTGGACTGCCGAAAATCCTGGACTGATGCCGTGTAAGCCTCAACTCGCACTCGAAAGGAACCATGATGCGCCCCGTCGATCTGGCAACCCGGGCCGGAGTCTCCACCCAACAGATTCGCAACCTCGAAGCCGCCGGAGTCCTCCCGCCTGCCGATCGCACAGGTTCGGGTTACCGGGTCTATCGCGGTGCGCACCTCAGCGCTCTACTCTGCTATCAGGCACTCGCACGCGGCCACGGCGCTGGATCAGCCCGTTCCATCATGGAAGCGTTGAGCACAGGACAGATCGACCAAGCATTGGCCCTCCTTGATGCCAGCCACCACGAACTTCACCAGCAACGCCAGGCCCTTACCGAAACGAGCCAGGCCCTCACCCGTGTTGCCGCTGCGGTAGAGCATCACGCCGGCCCGGACGCGCCGTTGTCCATCGGAGAACTCGCGGACTATCTCGGGATACGCACGTCAGCGCTCCGCGTATGGGAACACGCTGGTCTGCTCGCCCCAGCTCGGCAGACCAGCCGCCGCCACCGGGTCTATGACAGCGAGGACGTCAGAGACGCCCGAATCATCCATCTCCTCCGGCAAGGACGCTATCGCTTCGACCGCATCAGACCCATCATCACCGAACTCCGAGGAAGCAAGAGTGCCGATGCTCTACAGGCCGCGCTCACCGAACGACGAACCAGCCTGACACACCGAGCCAGAGCCATGCTCGACGGCGCAGCCCTCCTCCAACAACACATCACCGAGTTCATCGCCTCCGACGCACCCGCCCCGAGCGAACCAGTAACCGGCTCCTAACCCCAGCACCCCACCGACCGCTCGGCACCGGCCACCCTCTGCCTCTGAAACAACGGATGCACGTATGCCACCGCGGGTGGGGCGTGCGCACCTCCTTCATGAGACGACTCATGAGGGAGGCCAGGATGAAGGGCGGGGTGATCCTGTTCCGCGGCACAGGTGCTGCCGCGCGCCGCTATGTCGAGGCCGACCGCTCCCGCGCCGACGAGTATTACCTGGGCGCGGACAACGCCTTGTCGGAGTACACGGTGCTCGATGCTAGCGGCGAGGTCACCGCCGCAATGTCACTGTCGGCGGTCGAGTACGAGGGGTGGGTGGACTGGCACGATCCCGTCACGGGTGAGTCGATGGGCACGCCACGTAATCCGGGTGAGGGGTCGAAGGGTTCGCCGTTGTTCGCGGAGATGACGATTAACGCACCCAAGAGCCTGTCGGTCGCCGCCGCCCTCCACCCCGAAGTATCTAGCGCCCTCGACCAAGCGCAGCAGGATGCACTTGGAGAGATTCGCCGCTGGCTCGGCCAACACTCCGTCATCAGGGTCGGGCCGCGTGACGCGCGGGAAGTGCTGCCTATCGAGCAGATGCAGGTCGTCGGCATCCGCCACAAGACCTCGCGGGCTGGTGATCCGCACCGGCATATTCACATGCAGATCGGCACTCGGGTGTTTGCGGCTGGGAAGTGGCGGGCACTGGATACGGCGGCGTTGTTCAAGCAGCAAGGCGCGATCCGCGCCCTCGGAACCGCGGTCATCGCCGCGCACCCACACCTCGCGCAAACCCTCGCAGAGCATGGCCTGACCCTCGATCCCGTCTCCGGCGAGGTAGTTGAGTTGCAGCCATTCAATGGGGTGATGTCGAAGCGGTCTGCGCAGATCAGACGCAACCTCGTCCGGCTCGAAGCCGAATGGGAAACAGAGCACCCCGGCGAAGCTCTCGGCCCGATCATGACCGCGAAGTTGCAGGGCATCGCCTGGACACACAAGCGGCCAGGGAAGAAGCCGACTGATTTGAAGAACGAGCAGTGGTGGGTGCAGGAACTCCGCGACGCCGGATACGACCCCGCTGCACCTCGACGCAGCACCGTGCAGCGCCCGGTGCAGTTGGATGAACTTGCGGTGCAGGAGGTTGCATCACGGGCACTGGATCGCTGCGCCGCCGCATCATCAGCATGGACGAAACACAGCATGCAGGAGCACGTCACCCGCATCACCACCGAACACGGAGTGCAAGCAACACCTGCCGAGCTGCGCGAGTTCATCAAGATAGCGACCGACCTTGCGGTCTCGGATTGCTTCTCCGTCCTGCCACCGGGTGCGGCGACGCCGGAACATGTCGCGCACCTGACCAGCCTCACCGTGATCGCCGCCGAAACCGCGCTCCGCGACCGCTTCGCCGCCACCACCCCAGAGCAAGAATCGAAGCACCCGGACATGACCGACGCCGCACAAGTAGCGGGGCTGAACAAAGGGCAGGCGGTCGCTGCTGCTGCGGTTGCATCATCTGACCCGTTGGTGATCGTGGAGGGTGCTGCGGGCAGCGGGAAGACGACGATGCTGCGCACCGCCATCGACGTCGCCGCCCAGCACAGCAGGGCGTCACGGGTGGTTGCACCGACGCTGCGCGCGGCGCAGGTCGCGCACGAAGAACTCGGCATCCCCGCAACGAGCGTTGCGGCGCTCGTACATGCGCACGGATGGCGATGGAACTCCGATGGCGTATGGACACGCCTACACCCTGGCGACGCTGACCCCGACACCGGGCGCACCTTCACCGGCCCGCCCGACGATGCTGTGCTGTCGCGGGGTGAACGGGTAATCGTGGACGAGGCCGGGATGCTCGACCAAGACACCGCCCACGCCCTCCTCACCATCACCACCGAAGCCGGAGCGACCGTCGCGCTTGTCGGCGACCGTGCCCAACTCCCCGCTGTCGGTCGGGGCGGGGTACTCGACATGGCCGCACAGATCAGGGGCCGTACATACGACATGACCGAGCTGCACCGGTTCGCCGACGCCGAGTACGCGACACTCACGCTGACGATGCGCGACCGGGAGAACCCCGGCGAGGTGTTCGACCGGCTCACTGCCATGGGCCTCGTGATACTGCACGCGGACGAGGAACAAGCCCAGCAGCACATCACAGAGCAAGCTACTGAGGGTGAGGCGATCACGGTCGCCTCGAACGACAAGGCAGCGGCGTTGAACGAGCGCATCCGCATGGGGCGGGTCGAGCGAGGCGAGGTTGATGACACGATCACGGCGACCGGCAGCGACGAGCTGCCTATCGGTCGGGGTGATCTGATCCAGACGAGGAGGAACGACCCCGCGCTTGGCGTGGCGAACCGGCAGCAATGGATCGTGCAGCACGTCGCTGGTAATGGCACCGTGTACGCCCGCGAGACCGGCAGCGGGCGCAGGAACCCCCGCACCGTCGCCCTCCCGCCTGAGTACGTGAGTGAACACGCGCACCTGTCCTACGCAGCAACCGCGTACGGCGTCCAGGGCGCAACCGTCAACGCCTCCCACACGATGCTGACTGAGGCGACGAGCGCGGCAGGCGTCTACGTTGGCATGACCCGAGGCCGCGAGCACAACTGGCTGCACGTTGTTGCCGAGGATATGGCGGAGGCTCGGGCGCAGTTCGTTGCAGCGACGGAGCGCGATCCCGCAGACCGGGGCCTCGACCACGCCACCGCACAAGCCGCCGAAGCCGTGCGTGGCATCGTCAAGGACGGCCCGATCCAGCGCGTCACCGAAGAACTCGCCAGACTCGACAGGGAAGCCGAACGTGCTGAGCGGCATGCGGATCGATGGGAGCAGGCCGCCAACCGGCTCGATGCCCAACGCGCTGCGCACCGGGCCGAGAGCGACGAGAGCACCGCCGCGCTTCGCCAGGCCGAGGAAGAGGCCGCGCGGGTGCGTGCCAAGGTCGCCGCGCCCCTCACCAAGCAAGCCGAACAAGACGGAGCGACGTACCTTGCCAGAGTAGAAGCAGAGAGGACAGCGAGCACACGCCTCGCCACTGTCGGGCGATTCGGGCGGCGTAAGGCCCGCGACGAGCACCGCGCCGCCAGCGAACAAGCAGCAACCATCCGAGTACACCTTCGCGATGAGTGGGACGCCGAACCGCCACGAACCCGCAGCGCACTACCCGAATGGGCTACACAGGTCGCGGAGCGGCGAGCAGAAGCCGATCCCCGCGTGAGCGAAGCCAACCAAGCTGTCGAAACCGCGCGCACCGAACGAACCACAACGGTTGACCGTCACCGCAACGAACGGCTGGCGCTCTTGGCAAGCGAGTACGGGGCTGAGAATGCCCGCGCTCACCAGTACGGGATGCGCGCCCTCAACCCTCGACGCAATGCCCGCGATGCTCGCACCCGCGCAGACTTCCTTCGCGTCGAGAGTGCAGAACTCCGCAGCCTCCCGACGAACGTCGCCGCCAAGCTCATCGAGACGAAGCGCGCCGAGCAGGAGCGTGGTCGGCAGCAGGCAACGGAACGGGCCAGGCAACTGCATAGTCCGTTTGCGAACGATCCCCAACGCTATGACCCGCGCCGCGAGGGACCAGCGCGCGGCCTGTGATCAGTCACGCAGTTCCTGTGGTCCACATGACCTATCCTGGCGTCGGGTATGATGCTTGGCATGGGTAACTTGATTTGCGTGTTCGCTGCGACGCACACGCTTGCTGTCCGCGACCGCCGCGCCTAACGGCGCGCCTCGCTGAACGCTTCGCGCGTCGTCCATCCGAGAGACCATTCGCGTCTCGGAACGGCGATCTTGCGCACCCATTTTTTCTCTGTGCTCTGCCCTGTTTCCGAGGCGCTCCATCCTTCTTTCTTGGAGCGCGAACATGCCTCGTTCATCCCACGGCGGCCGACACGAACTCGGCCAGAACTTCCTCACCCACACACCCACTATCAGCAAGATCACAGCCCTCGTTACGGCGACGAAGGGGCCGATCCTTGAACTCGGCGCTGGAGCCGGTGCACTCACGAGGCCTCTCGCGCAACTCGGCAGGCCAGTGACTGCGATCGACATCGACGAGCATCGGATCGCAAGCCTCCAAAGCGCACTGCCAGGCGTGACGATCAATCACGCCGACGCGCTCACCGTTCCTCTCGACCATCCCGTGATCGTAGGGAACATCCCTTTCCACCTCACCACTCCGATTCTGCGACGGCTTCTCCGGGGCGGCACCTGGACCGAGGCCGTGCTCCTCACTCAATGGGAGGTCGCACGCAAGCGCTGCGGGATCGGTGGCTCCACCATGCTGACTGCGCAGACTGCGCCCTGGTTTACCTTCGACCTCCACGGCCGGGTTCCCTCCTGGGGTTTTCGCCCACGCCCCAGCGTTGATGGGGGCATCATCCAGATCAGTAGACGCAACCATCCTCTCGTTCCCGGTTCACAGCGCAGCCGGTACGAACAGTTCGTACGCGCGGTGTTCACCGGTCGAGGCGGAACCCTCGAGCGCATCATCGCGAACGCGGGCCGCCTCGATCCTGGACAAGCCAAGCAACTCTTGAGGCAGAGTGGCATCGACACACGCGCGTTGCCGCGAGACCTGACACCAGAGCAGTGGGCCGGAGTCTGGAACGCGATGCCTGAGCAGCCACCACTCAAAACCCACCAAACACGACCACGGTCTAACGATTCATGATCTCGCTGCCCGCGATGATCAGTCGGTCGCGCGAGTGAACTCTCACCGACCGGTAAACTACAACCGCGCACACGCGCACGATCACAGGTGAGTGCGTTTAGGGCACCTCGGCTAGCCGAGGTCGACGTGCTCGGCGACGTAGCTCACGGGCAGCGTGATCGTGGTGCGCCGCTTCGATCCTGCCCGCCGCACGGTGAGGGATCCGTCGTCGTTCGCATGGGCGACGTGCCAGCGGTCGC
>JAAYSB010000263.1 GCA_012518475.1 Intrasporangiaceae bacterium
CGCTCGGCCAGATCGCGGACGAGCCGCAACGCGAAGGTCTTCAGCCGACCGCTGCGCACGCAGTACGCCGCGCGCAGCAGCCCCCTCTCCCGCAGCGGCGCGATGAGCTCGGCCGCGAAGATGCCTTCGGCGAGGACGAGGTCGCTCTCCCGGCACGTCACCTCAGTCGTGCCCGTCGCCTGACTCGTCGAGATGTCATAGGTCGGCGTCGTCGTCCGGCCGGTCGTCACGAGCTCCTCGAGAGCCTCGAGCGCTGCGACGGCGTTCCAGCTGTCGGGGTGGTCCCAGTCGGGCAGGTCGAGGGTCTCGTGGCGCGGCAGCGCCGAATCATGGTGGTCGCGGTAGAAGTCGTCGAGCCGCACGATCGGCCACCCGTGTGCCTCCTGGAGTCGGCTCGAAAGGCGCGTCTTGCCCGCCCCACTCGGTCCCGCGAGGATCACGACCCGCGCTCGGTTCTGTTCGGTCACAACCAGACTCAGCCCACTGCTCGGCGAGGTCAGGCAGGGACGCCGAGAGCGGCATACCCGGGCTTGATGATTCGTTCGATGATGGCGAGACGCTCGTCGAAGGGGATGAACGCGGACTTCATCGCGTTGATCGTCACCCACCGCAGGTCCGAGAGCGACCAGCCGGCCTCATCGACGAGGAGCTGCATCTCGCGACTCATCGACGTCCCCGACATCAGGCGGTTGTCGGTGTTGACTGTGACCCGGTAGCGGAGTGCCTTGAGCAGGGTGATCGGATGATCGGCAATGGAGTCGGCGGCACCGGTCTGGATGTTCGAGGAGGGGCACATCTCGAGCGGGACGCGCGCGTCCCGGACGAACGAGGAGAGCCGCCCCAGGGTGACGTTCTCCCCGACCACTGCGTCATTGGGGTCGATCCCGTCGGCGGACTCGATGTCGTCGACGATCCGGACGCCGTGACCGAGCCGGGCCGCGCCGCACCACTGGATCGCCTCCCAGATCGACGGCAGCCCGAATGCCTCGCCGGCATGGATCGTGAAGCGCATGTTCTCGCGCCGGAGGTACTCGAACGCATCGAGATGGCGGGTGGGCGGGAAGCCGGCCTCCGCCCCGGCGATGTCGAATCCGGCGACACCGGCGTCCCGGTATGCGACGGCCAGCTCTGCGATCTCGCGCGACTTGGCGGCGTGCCGCATGGCGGTGAGGAGCGAGACGATCCGGATCGGCGTCCCGTTCGCAGCCGCCTCCGCCTCGCCCTCGCGGAAGCCGGCGTTGACGGCCTCGACGACCTGCTCGAGCGTCAGCCCGTTCTCGAGGTGTTGTTCGGGCGCGTACCGCGACTCGGCATAGACGACACCGTCGGCGGCAAGGTCGAGGGCGCACTCACGGGCGATACGGCGCAGACCCTCCTCGGTCTGCATGACCGCGAGGGTGTGGTCGAACGTCTCGAGATAGCGGACAAGAGATCCTGAGTCTGCCGACTCACGGAACCACTGGTCCAGGGCATCGACGTCGGCGGCGGGGAGCCCCGCATACCCGATCTGCTCGGCTAGCTCGAGGATCGTGGCCGGGCGGAGCCCTCCGTCGAGGTGGTCGTGCAGGAGCGCCTTGGGCGCGGCGCGGACCTCGTCGGTGATCACGCGTCCTCCTCGCGGTTGACCGTGTCGGGAGAGAACGCGGGCAGGCACACCGCGACGTACTCCGCCCCGTCCGGGCCGCACGAGTAGCGCACCCGCTCCCCCGCCTCGGTGATGATGCTCTGTCCGGCCTCGACGCTGGTGATACCGCCGTCGTGCTCGACGAGGACGACACCCCGCAGGACGAGGGTGACCTCGTCGAAGTCGGGGCGCTGGGCCGGCTCACTCCAGTCGCCAGGGGCGATCATGTGCGCGACCGAGACGGTGTCATGTCCGGTCGCGATCCGGCCGACGTGCTCGTTGATGACCTTGCCGCCGGGGACGTCGATGACCGAGGGTGCGGGGAGGAGTCGAGGCATGAGCCCAACACTATGCCCCAGGCCGGGGTGGCGTCAGAAGCGTTGCGGCACGAAGGTCTGCTCGTGCATCGGCGGGCGGACATAGGGGATCTGCTGCATCTCCGGCAGCGTGACGACCTCGGGTGCGACGTCCTCGTAGTCGAACTGGCTCAGCAGGTGCGAGATGCAGTTGAGGCGAGCGGCCTTCTTGTCGTCTGAGGGCACGACATACCAGGGAGCCTGCTTGATGTCGGTGTACTGGAAGGTCGTGTCCTTGGCCATCGAGTAGCGGACATACAGCTCGTGCTCGGCGAGGTCCATGTCGGAGAGCTTCCACCGCTTGAGGGGCTCGGCGTTGCGTGCCTCGAAGCGGCGTCGCTGCTCCTCGAAGGAGACCGAGAACCAGTACTTGAGGACGACGATCCCGCTGCGCACGAGCATCCGCTCGAACTCGGGGCAGGACCGGAGGAACTCCTGGTGCTCGGACTCGGAGCAGTAGCCCATGACCCACTCGACGTTGGAGCGGTTGTACCAGGAGCGGTCGAACAGGACCATCTCCCCGGCAGCCGGCAGGTGCTCGACGTAGCGCTGGAAGTACCACTGGGTCTTCTGCCGCTCGGTCGGCGTGGGGAGCGCGACGACCTTGATGATCCGGGGCGAGGTGCGCTCGGTGATCCGCTTGATGACCCCACCCTTCCCGGCTGATCCGCGCCCCTCGAAGATCACGGCGACCTTCAGACCCTGGCTCTGGATCCAGTACTGGAGGAGGACGAGCTGTTCCTGGAGACGCTCCATCTCGGCCTCGTAGACATCCGACCTGAGCCGACCGTTGCTCTTGTAGCTGTCCGGGCTCGCGGCCACGTCCTCGATGAGACCGACGTCATCGGCGCCCTCGGGGATGACGACGGCGTCCTTGCTCTGGGGCTTCTCGACCATGGAAGTTCTTTCGTGCGGCAGCGCTGTCCGGTGCCAGCCTATGCGTGAGCGAAGGATCCCGGGCGGGTCACCCTCGACCCGGCCGGTCGGACCTCAGTCGGCGATGCGGTCGATGAGCAGCGGCAGCAGGTCCGGGCGGCTGCCCTCCGGCGCGATCGTGAATGACCCGTCGAGGACGTCCAGGGCCCGCTCGAACCGCTCAGGAGTATCGGTATGCAGCGTCAGCAGCCGCTCCCCCGCCCGGACCGTGACGCCGGGCTTGGCATGCATCTCGACGCCGGCGGCCGCCTGGACCGGGTCCTCCTTGCGGGCCCGGCCGGCGCCGAGCCGCCAGGCAGCGACACCGATCTTGTAGGCGTCGAGCTCGGTGAGCACGCCGTCCGCCGGGGCGAGCACCTCGTGGGTCTCCCTGGCGGTCGGCAGAGCGGCGTCCGGGTCGCCACCCTGGGCGACGATCATCCGGCGCCAGACGTCCATCGCCCGGCCGTCCTGGAGCGCGGCCGCAGGGTCCTCCCCGTCGCGACCTGCTGCGGCGAGCATCTCGCGGGCCAGCTCCACGGTGAGCTCGACGACGTCCTTCGGGCCACCTCCCTGCAGGACCTCGACGGACTCGCGCACCTCGAGGGCGTTGCCCGCAGTGAGGCCGAGAGGCACCTGCATGTTCGTCAGCAGGGCGACGGTCGTCACCCCGGCGTCGGTGCCGAGCGCAACCATCGTCTCGGCGAGCTCGCGGGCACTCTCGACGTCCTTCATGAAGGCCCCGCTGCCGACCTTGACGTCGAGGACGAGGGCGCCGGTCCCCTCAGCGATCTTCTTGCTCATGATCGAGGAGGCGATGAGTGGGATGGCCTCGACGGTCCCGGTGACGTCCCGCAACGCATACAGCTTCTTGTCCGCCGGGGCGAGGCCGGAGCCGGCGGCACAGACCACGGCGCCGACATCCTCGAGCTGGCGGAGCATCGCCTCGTTGGACAGATCCGCCTGCCAGCCGGGGATCGACTCGAGCTTGTCGAGCGTCCCGCCGGTGTGGCCCAGTCCGCGGCCGGAGAGCTGAGGCACGGCGACCCCACAGGCCGCGACGAGCGGGGCAAGCGGCAGGGTGATCTTGTCGCCCACCCCGCCGGTGGAGTGCTTATCGGCGGTGGGCCGCGAGAGGGAGGAGAAGTCCATCCGCTCCCCGCTGGCGATCATGGCAGCGGTCCACCGGGCGATCTCCTCGCGGTCCATCCCGTTGAGGAGGATGGCCATCGCGAGCGAGGACATCTGCTCGTCGGCGACAGCGCCGCGGGTGTAGGCGTCGATGACCCAGTCGATCTGCTCGTTGCTCAGTCGGGCCTCGTCACGCTTGGTCGTGATGATGTCGACGGCGTCGAACTGCTCACTCATCGGTGTTTCCCTCTCTGACAGCGGCCTGGTCCAGGTCGTCCCGGCCGAAGGCCTGCGGCAGGACATCACGCATCGGCAGGATGCCCTCTGGAGTCATGAGCCGGCAGTCGGGGCCGCCGTTCTCCCAGAGCAGCTGCCGGCAGCGACCACAGGGCATCAGCGCCTCGCCGTCCCCGCCGACGCAGTAGACGGCGACGAGCCGCCCTCCGCCGGTGAGGTGCAGCTGGCTGACCATGCCGCACTCGGCGCACAGCCCCACGCCGTAGGCCGCGTTCTCGACATTGCACCCGCTGACGATCCGGCCGTCATCGACGAGTCCGGCCACCCCGACGGGGAAGTGCGAGTACGGGCAGTAGGCCGCGCGCATCGCCGTCACTGCAGCGGTATGCAGTGCCGCCCAGTCGACCACGTCACCGACCACGACCCGCCTCAACGTTCTCTCATGGTGAGGCGACCTTCGGCTGTGGAGCACCCGACAAGCGGTCCATGGCTGGAAGGTTGCCTCCCTGGGATGAAGAGCTGGGTAGGCAGCATGGGGCTAATGGCCCTCGCCCTTGCGGTAGATCGCCCCGTCGGCCGCGGGCATTCGTAGTCGTTGTGCGGCGAAGGCGAGGACGAGCAGGGTCGTGACGTACGGGGTCGCCCCAAGGAGCTCACCCGGGAGGGTGTCGGAGAAGAACCACCACACCGCGACCGCCAGGGCGGTCAGGGCGGCGAGGTAGCCCTGGATCTTGCGGCCGCGCTTGAGCTGCCATGCAGCCACCACCAGAAGGATCACTGCCACGAGGAGGAACAGTGCGTGGACGGTCGCGCCGCCGCCGCGCAGGCGGGCCGCATCGGTGTACCCGAAGAGGAGCGAACCTGCGGCGAGGCCGCCCGGACGCCAGTTCCCGAAGATCATCGCGGCAAGGCCGATGTAGCCGCGACCACCGGTCTGGCCGTCACGGTAGATGTTCGCCGCCACGAGCGCGAGGAAGGCCCCTCCGAGACCGGCCAGGGCACCGGAGGTGGTCACCGCGAGGAACTTGTACTTGATGACGTTGACGCCGAGGGACTCGGCTGCCACGGGCGACTCACCGCAGGACCTCAGGCGAAGACCCCAGGGCGTGCGCCAGAGGAAGTAGAACGTCCCGATGAACAGCAGGATCGCGATGATCGTGAACGCGGAGATGTTCGTCGTCAGACCACGCAGCACCGCCGCAAGGTCACTGACGAAGAAGATGCGTTGAGACTCCAGCTCCGCCAGTGGTCCCGATAGCCCGGGCACGGACAGCCGCGGCAGGGACGGGAGCTGCGGGGACTGGGTGACGCCGCCACCGGGCAGGCCGGTGAAGAACCGCGAAGCGAGGTACTTCGCGATGCCCATCGCGGTGATGTTCAGGGCGACACCGGAGACGATGTGGTCCACCCCGAAGGTGACTGTCGCCAGGGCATGGATCAGCCCGCCGACGATGCCGCAGGCCATGCCGCCGAGGATGCCCGCCCACGGCCCGAAGTGGTAGCCGAAGAAGCCGGCGCCCCAGGTGCCGAGGATCATCATTCCCTCGAGGCCGATGTTGACCACGCCGGCCCGCTCGGACCACAGACCACCGAGACCGGCCAGCGCGATGGGAACGGCGAGTGCGATGGCGGCTCCGATGGCGCCGGAGCTGGCGAGGTCGTTGGCCCCGGTGATGACACGCAGCACCGCGAGGACGAAGATCGCGAAGAGGATGGCCGCCGGCCAGAACCAGATCGGCAGGCGCCGACGGCGTTGCTCGACCGGAGCGGTCGGGTCGGTCGGCTCGGTGGGCGCGAGAGTCGTGGCGCTCATGCTGACGCTCCTTGTCCAGCCGGTGCGGGTTGTCGCTCGGCCAGCTGCCGGGCCACTCTGACCTGTTCCATACGAACCTCGGCGCGCCTGGTCAGCTCGTAGGCGATGACGACGGCGAAGAGGATGACGCCCTGGATGATGAAGACGAGCTCCTTGGAGACCTGGGCCTGAATCTGGAGGGCGTTGGACTGCACCTCGAGGTAGGACCACAGGAGCGCCGCGAAGGCGATCCCGACCGGGTGGTTGCGCCCGAGGAGCGCGATGGCGATGCCGGCGAAGCCGAGGCCGGGCTGGAAGGTCGTGCCGTAGTTGTGGTAGACGCCGAACAGCAGTGGCATCCCGACGAGTCCGGCCACGGCGCCGGAGAGGACCATGGCCGTCAGGCTCATCCGCTTGACGTTGACGCCACTTGCGACGGCCGCCGTCTCGGACTTGCCGGTCGCGCGCAGGTCGAATCCGAAGCGGGTCTTGCCGAGGACGAACCAGTAGGCGAAGCCGACGAGGACCGCCAGCAGGATCATCGTGTAGACCTTCTGCGTCGCACCCGGGATGAGGGCGAAGCCCTCCAGCTGCGAGCTCTCGGGCAGTGTCCTGGTGTGGACCTCGTTGCTGCCGATGCTGGCCGGATCCCTTGTCTTGGCGAGCAGCCAGGCGACGACGGCGGTGGCGGTGGCGTTGAGCATGATCGTCGAGATGACCTCGGAGATGCCGCGCTTGACCTTGAGCCAGCCGGCGATGCCGGCCCAGAGCCCACCGGCAGCCATCGCAACAATGAGCGCGACGATGATGTTGAGCGGCCCGGGCAACCAGGCCTGGCCGGCAAAGACGGCCGCGGCGAAGCTCGCGATGCGGTACTGGCCGTCGACCCCGATGTTGAACAGGTTCATCCGGAAGCCGATGGCGACCGCGACGGCAGACAGGTAGAGAACCGTTGCCGAGTTGATCATGGCGACGTAGTGCCGCGGCAGAGGCGCCTGGAAGATCGTGCTCCACACCTTCATGACCGGGTCGCCCATGGCGACGAGGACCAGCGAGGTGATGACGAATGCGACGAGGATGGCCGCGGCCGGGGCCGCGAGCGCCAGGGCGATGCGGCGTGGTTCGAAGCGCCTCACGACTCGGTCCCTTCAGTGGTCTGGCCGGTGCCGGCGTCGCCGGGCCAGTGCTCGGGTGGCTCCTCGTCCGTCCGCGACGGCTGGGTCGGCGGGGCGGCTCCGGCATCGGCGTGCGTCGGGCTGTCGGCGCCGGTCATGGCGGCGCCGAGCTCCTCCGCGGTGACCCGCTTCGGGTCGAACGCAGCCGAGAGCCGGCCACGGAGGATGACGCGGATCGAGTCGGAGAGTCCGATGAGCTCCTCGAGGTCGGCGGAGATGAGCAGCACGCCCATGCCTTCACGCCGGGCCGCACGCATGAGGTCCCAGATGCCGGCCTGCGCACCGACGTCGACGCCCCGAGTCGGGTGGGCCGCGACGAGGACGCGGGGGTGGTGGCTCATCTCACGCCCGACGATGAGCTTCTGCTGGTTTCCGCCCGACAACGAGCCGGCGGTGACATCGATGCCGGGGGTCCGCACGTCGTACTCCGTGACGATCCGCTC
>JAAYSB010000264.1 GCA_012518475.1 Intrasporangiaceae bacterium
AGCCGCTGCCGCCCTCACCGCCTGCGGCAGCGCCACCCTCCCCTCCGGCTCGGAGAGCTTCGATGTCCCCACCTATGACTGGGACAAGCAGGGCGCCATGATGGCGGAGGTCTCTGGTCGTCTCGCCTTCACCGACGACGGCTGCACCCTCATGGTCCCGCTCGAGGGGGACGGTCTCGCCGAGCCGGTCGTGTTCCCCAACGCGGCAGGGGCGCGCTTCAGCAACGGCGTGCGCGCCGTGATCGAGGCGGACTCGGGCAAGGTCTATGCGGTGGAGGGTCAGGAGTTCAGCTACGCAGGGGGCTGGGTGCCACCCGGCGAGTCGTGGACGTCCCAGTGCGGCGACTACTCCCCCGACGACATCGCGCACATCAACGACGAGCCCGCCCTCTCCGTCCCGTCCGCCGATCCCGAACCATACGCGGGCACCCTCCCCACCGAGATCCCCAGCCGGGAGGATCGGGGTTGGTATGCCGTGCCCACCTTTGCCTGGCAGCCCACCGACGGCGGCGACTCGGCTCTGCTCGAGGGGACCGTGACGATGACCGACGACGGGTGCGCGACGGTCGAGTCCGCGGACGGCGTGACCGGCCTGGTCATCCCGAATGCCTGGGGCAAGCAGGACGAGGGCTACGCCGGTGGGCGGGGGATCTTCTCGTGGTTCGACACCGGATCCTCGGGCGTTATGGCCGAGGAGGGCATGGAGGTCTCCTTCGCCGGCGGATTCACCGACGTCTCAGGCGATCACGGCACCACCTGGCAGGAGCTCTGCCCGAGCACCCCCGTCGACACACTCTTCCTTGTCCAGGACGACAAACCCTGGGAGTGAGCGGGTGCTTGGCCGCGCCGAGCGCGGCCGCGATGCCGACTCGACCCGTCAGCCGGCGCGGGTGTCCTGCGGTCCGGCTCGTGAGGGCACCGTGCGACCGGAGGTGGTGGGCACGTGGCCAGGGCGGAGCGGTGGGGCCGTGCCCGGATAGTGGTGGCCCGTGGGGGTGGTCAGGGTGGCCTTATGAGTGCCGTTCCGGTCGCTGGTCACCGCAGCGGCCCAGCCGGGGGCTTCTCGGGCCTGGTTGCAGCGGGCACACACTCCGCGTCCGTTCTGGAAGCTCGTCGCGCCGTGCTGCGCGCGTCGCTCGATGTGGTCGATGTCCCGGACCTCGGCATCACACCAGGGCGTGCGACAGCGCTGGTCGCGGAATGCGAGCATGCGGCGCAGCAGCCCGGTGTAGTGGGTCTTCGTGGTCTCCATCGCCACCAGGTCGCGACCGTCAGGGGTCGTGAACAGCCGATTGACCGCGATCAGGTGCTCATGGCTGACCACCTGGCTGGAGAGCAGCTCGCGGATCCAGGCGCGTGCGACACCACCGGGGATCACGCCGCCATCAATGATGGAGCCCCCTCGCCCTCCGTTGCACACGCGGGCGGGACTGTCATCCGCGCCGGTGAGCGCCGCGTCCGTCATGATCAGGGCCAGTCGGATGGGCACTGTGCCGCGGGCCCGGCCGGTGACGCGCTCGACCAGAGCGTCCGCCATCAGCGCGCCCTTGCCGCGCGTGTCCAGTGGAGACTGCTCGGCGAGGGCATCCTGGGCCAGGCGGTCCAGCGCGGCATAGACGGCGACGCCGTCGCGGACCGGCAGCAACGCGGTCACATAGGCCATGCAGTCGGGGGCCGGGCGGATCGAGACCCGGCGCTCGGTCTCGGCCTTGGCCACCCGGGCTGCTGCACCGACGGGGTCAAGCTCCTGAGCCATGGCCCGGGCTCGGTCGGCCGCCTCACGGTCCCCCAGCTCGCCCAGGATCGGTCCGAGCTCGGCATCAATGAGCTGACGGTGCTCGAGGTCAAGATGGACGATCTCCCGCAGCACCCCGGACATCCGCCACTCACTGGCGTCGCCACGCTGCAGGGCAGCGAAGCACTCCGGCAAGTCCTGCAAGGCCTTGGCCAGGCCGAGCAGCCGGGAACCCTTCCACGGCGAGGTCATCCGCGCCAGAGCGACCTGCTCGGCGATGCCTTGCCCGACCCGTTCCTTGGCGAATCCGGCCGCGACCTGCGCCTCGCGCTGCGCGGCATCGAAGTCGACCGCCTCGCTGGCCTGGGCAGCACACAGTGCGTTCTTCACCCGCTCCATCGCCGACAGCCGGTCGACCCGCTCTGTGTCCCCGTCGGCCGGGGACTGCACCGCGAGCCGGGCGAGGAGCTGCTCCAGCTCCTGCGTGGTCACCGGCTCCAGTGACACCGCCCCTGTCGGCGCTGCGGGCTTCGATCCGAACATACGTCCACACTAGGAGAGCCCGCTGACAACGCTTGCACAGTCTAGCGGTGCGGCCTTCGGCTGCCGGCAGATTACGCGGGCACCGACGGCACAGCGTTGCGTCGGATCCGATGCAACGTGTCGACGATCGCCTCGACATCGGCATCCGGGAAGACGTAATCGGGACCGGTCGGCGCGTGGTCGGTGAAGGGTGACTCGAACAGTCGACCCGGTTCCATCACACCGGTGGCGGTGAGCTCGTCCACGATGAGGTTGATGAAGCGGATCTGATCGCTGGAGAACGCTCCCCCGTCGAGGAACTGACCAAACGCCTCGACCGCAGCAGCCCTGTCCAACCCGACGAGCGAACGGACGAAGAGTCCCAGCCCCCCGCGTTCAGCCGCCAGCTCGTCAATCGCCTCACGCTCTCCCCCGGAGTCGACGAGCATCTGCTCCAGCGCCGCCAAGTCCTCGGGCGTCAGCTGCTTGTTCCGCCGCAGTCGCTGCAGAGCCACGTGGTCCTCGTGCTGACGCAGATAGGCCGTCGCCTTGGCGCGGAAGCGCTCCCGGTCAACGCCAGGCACGATCCCCGGCAGGAAGACCTCCTGAGCCTCCGACAGGGTGTCCTCGAAGTCCGTGAAGACGGGCTTTCGCACCACCTTGTCGACGAAACGCACCAGAGCACGCAGGCGCAGGCGCATCACCTCGAGCATCGGCAAGGTGACGTCGACCCACCACTCGTCTCCGGCAACCGCTTCGAGCAGCACTGCCTGCTCGGCCACGGACGGGATCGCCGTCTTCCCCAGCAGCGCTGCGGCGATCGCCTGGACGGTCTCTCGCACCTGCTCCATCGCGATCGCGTCACCCTGGAGCTGGGCGAGCTGCCGCTTCAGCACCAGCAGGTCGAAGCGCTTGGCGTCCTCGTCGGTGTCGTGCACGGCGGTCGGCAGACCACCCAGCCGGAAGACTCGTTCGGCATCTTCCTGCGTCATCGTCTGCCAGGTGGCTGGATTGGCGAAGTGCTCCACATCCCGGCGCCACGGACGCACGAGGATGTTGTCGAGGTTCATCCCGGCAACGAACTCGTGCAGGACACCGACGGTCGACTCCCGCAGATCGGTATGCTCACCCGCCTTGTCGAGAGCCGCCACCAGGGCGACCCGTCCCTCGAAGAGGCGTTGGCTGAGCGACTTCTGGGTGGAGCCTTCGCTGGTGGGCAGGTCCTGGCTGAAGAACTCGAGGTTGCCGCAGAAGTCGAAGACGAGGAACTCGATCTTGTCCTGACCGGGCCCGAACAGATCGGGCCGCAACCGGGTGCCACGTCCGATCATCTGCCAGAACTTGGTCTTGGAGCGGACCATCTTGAAGAACACAAGGTTGACGACATCGGGGACATCGATGCCCGTGTCGAGCATGTCCACCGAGATCGCGATGTGCGGGGCCTTGCCGGTCTCGGAGAACGAGTCGATGAGGGACTGCGCGTACGGGGTGCCGTGGGTGATGACCCGCGCGAAGTGCCCGGCATGCTCCGGCCACTGCACGTCGAAGCGCTGCTGGATGAACTCCGCGTGCTGCTGGCTCTTGGCGAAGATGATGGTCTTGCCGAGTCGGTCTCCTCCGGCGACCTTGAGCCCGTCGGCCATCAGGGTGGCGAGCACCTTGTCGACGGTGTCCTCGTTGAACAGGAAGCGGTTGAGCTCCTCGGCGCCGACCTCGTCGGGCGGCCCGCCCCCGCCCCACTCGAGCGCGTCCCACTCGTCCTTCTCCGCCTCGGAGAGCTCCGCGTACTTGATGCCTGAGCGCAGGAACTTCGTCCCGACGGCGACTCCCTTGGGTGGGACGAGATAGCCGTCCCGGACGGCCTCGTCGAGCGAGTAGTCGTCCGTGGGGACCCCGTCCTCGAGGTTGAAAAGTCGGTATGTGTTGTGGTCGACCTCGTCCTTCGGGGTGGCGGTCAGCCCGATGAGGAGGGAATCGAAGTACTCGAAGATCGCGCCGTACTTGGCATAGACGGACCGGTGCGCCTCATCGATGATGACCAGGTCGAAGAATCCGGGACCGAAGCGTCGCTCGTCATCGGTGACGGCGTTGATGAGGTTGAGCATCGTCGGATAGGTCGAGACAAAGACGCGCCCGTCCCCACTGCGCTCAGTGACGAGGTTGACGGTCGTCGCCTCCGGCAGGTGGACCTTGAACGCGTTCGTCGCCTGGTTGACCAGTGCGGTGCGGTCAGCAAGGAAGAGGACCCGCTTGACCCAGCCGGATTTCATGAGCTGGTCGACAAGGGCGATGACGGTGCGGGTCTTGCCCGACCCGGTCGCCATGACGAGCAGCGCCTCGCGCTGCTTGGTGTCGAACGCCTCCCCGACGGCCTTGATCGCGCGGATCTGATAGGGACGGCCGGCGATATCCGCATTGACCGGCTGCGCAGAGAGTATGCGTCGCGCACCTCTGCGCTGGATCATCAACCCCAGCTCATCGCGGGTGTGAAATCCCTGCACCTCGCGAGGCGGATAGCCGGCTGTGTCGTCCCACAACCAGTGCTCGTAGCCGTTGGTGTAGAAGATGACCGGCCTTCTGCCGTAGGCCCTCTCGAGGCAGTCGGCATAGAGCATCGCCTGCTGCTGTCCGATCTGGGGGCTGCGCTTGGTGCGCTTGGCCTCGACGACGGCGAGCGGGAGCCCGTCGGCACCCCACAGGACATAGTCGACGTATCCGACGCCCTCGGCGTTCGGCATGCCGGCGACCTCGAACTCAGTGTCCCGTGGATCGTCGAGCGTCCATCCGGACTCGCGCAGCAGGAGGTCGATGAACCGGTCCCGAGTGTCGGCCTCGTTGTAGTCGTGGTCGTCGACGAGGGTGAGTCGCGCCTGGGCATCGGCGATCTCGGCGCGAAGCCGGGCGATCTCCGCGTCCTGGGCCGCCGCTAGCTCGTCGCGTTCCTTCAGCGCTGCGGCGTGCGCGCGGTCCTGAGCCTGGAACCGCTCGGCGAGCCGGACCACCTCGTCACGTGAGAGCGGAGCCGCCTTGGCCGCGAGAGCCGGATCGAACTGCGACCCGGTCGGCACCGCCTGCGGGTTCTGGGAGTGGTGGAAGCCGGCCCACACCATGACGTGGAACAGCTCTCGCAGCACATGGAGCGCCGCGTCGGGGCGGGTCGGTCGATCGTCGTGGACGGCGTCGTTGCCGAACTTGCGGATGAGGTTGAGCTTCTGGACGATCGCGTTCCCAGCGAGGCTCTTGAACGGTGCCGCGTTCATCTTGGCCGCCGCGTCGGTTCGGTATGGCTCGGGGAGACTCAGCAGCGCATACAGATGGTCGACCAGCCGCTCGACAACCCGACGGCTGTAGAACACCGCACTGCGCGGGTCGTTGGTCAGATAGGACTCAGCGCGGGCACAGTCGTCGTGCAGGGTCGGGATCGTCTCGCGAACGAAGGTGAAGTTGCTCATCGGGCACCGTCTGGCCTGGTTCGTCGGCCCTTGGTGCGCGAGTACTCCTCGACGGCCTTACGCGTGCTGCGCCAATGCCCGTCGGATCCTCGGTATGCCTCCAGTCGGCCGCGTTGAGCCGCTTGCCGAAGTGCTGCCAGTGAGAAGTCGGGGCTGACGAGCGCTGCCAAGGGGACGAGCCGAGCCGGACCAGCGACGCTAGGCAGAATGAAGCGGTTGAGATTGTCGATCATGGCTCTGGCCAGGAGTTCGCCGAGCAGTCCGTAGTCGCCGGTGTCAGCGCGCTGCATACCGCTCAGGTATGCCTCCCGCTGCTTTTTGAGGATGATGACCGGCGGATAGCCCAGCCGGACGAGCATCAGGTTGAGGATGAGTCGGCCCACGCGGCCGTTCCCGTCGATGAACGGGTGCACGCACTCGAAGTCGTTGTGGACTTGAGCGAGGACCTCCGCAAGCGGAACGTTGCTGCGCAACTTGTCTGCAGTGCGATTTGCGTCGTCCAGCCAGTCCTGCAACTTGGCAGGGACGAGCGCCCAGCTCGG
This sequence comes from Intrasporangiaceae bacterium, assembly GCA_012518475.1. GTDB lineage: Bacteria > Actinomycetota > Actinomycetes > Actinomycetales > Dermatophilaceae > F2B08. Next base: position 6,252 of record JAAYSB010000264.1, read on the forward strand.
TGGGGTCATACCTCCGTCGAACGGATGGATATCGTGCTCGCGGAAGTGACCGGGTGCTTCCCTCGGGCTTGCCTCAGGATGGGGCGCTACCTGCCACACCGGCTCCATAAGAGTGCGATGGATCTGCCTGATCTCTGCCAAAGTGACGAGGTCCCGTCCCCGCCATCCATCGCGGTGGTGGGCCTGCCCGTAGACCCACTGAGCCGCGTCACCATATCCCTTGACCTCCATGTACTCCTTGAGAGGCTTGGCCCCCACGGCCCGACCGCGTTCCAAGAGCAGCTCGACCTCACGGATCACCAGGGTGTTGCCCTCCAAGGCTGTCGAGTGGTGGGCCTCCAGGTACCAGATGTCTCGCCACACGAAGTTCGCTTCTTCAGGCGATGGCAGCCCGCCCAGCCGGCTGTTCAGCTCATCGAGCGCCGCATCCAGACGCGCGTAGACGGCGGCCCTTGAGGGGCGACCTCGTGCCATCACAGCTCCTTGTTGATACATGAAGAGACATCAAAATAATCTACTCAACTGTACCGGGTTGATACGTGCAGAGCCATGGAAATGAACTAATCAACTACGGGTGATCTCACTCGAAGAAGTCCTCGTCGACCTCCACGATGTGAACGGTGCGCTTGGTCTGGACGCCGACGCCGTAGCGGATCATCAGACCTGCGAGCCGCTCGCCGTCGATCAGGATGACCCGCGTGCCGATGGTCTCGGCGTATTGGCGGGCACCTGAGCTGAATCGTCCCGTCGTGAGGAACACGCCCTGGTTCGCCTGGTTGCCGTGGAGAGCACCGACGAAGGCCTGGATCTCCGGACGGCCCACGGAAGAGTCGAGCGCGTAGCGCTTGGCCTGGACATAGATCCGGCTCAGGCCGAGCGCGTCCTGGTCGACGACGCCGTCGATGCCGCCGTCCGACGAGAGCTGGGTCCGCGTTGCCTTGCCCTCCGCGCCCCCATAACCCATAGCCATGAGCAGGTCGAGAACGGCCTGCTCGAAGAACGCGGGCTCGTGACTGTAGAGACGTTGCAGGAGATCGCTGGCCACGTCGGCGTGGATGCGAGCGATGCCTTGCTCGACCTGCTCGATGGGGTCGAGCTCGGCGCTGTCAACGGCCTGGTCCTCGGCACCGCGCTGCTCCATGGCCTGGAGTGCGTGCCAGGTGTGCGGCGCGTCGGCGTCACCGGCCAACGCTCGCAGGTCGCGTTCTGCAATGCCTTCCGGATGGTCCGCTAGGAGTTTCCGGCCAACGTCGGTGATGGAGTAGTGGCCTCTGGAGGGGCGGTCCAACGCGCCGACACGATTGAGGTACGACGTCGCCCAGCCGATCCGGTTATGGAACTTCAGCTGACCCGAGTTCAGGGTTTCGGCACGCTCCTCGTCGGTGAGGCCGACATGGTCCGCGACAAGGTCGTACAGCGCTCGGCGTCGTTGGATCTCGCCATCTGTGAGGACCTCGAGGACCGGCTTCATGAACTCATCCCAGGTCAGCATGGCCATCTACAACTCACCTCGGAACGCACGGGATTGGAGGGATGCAAAGAGTTCGCCATCCGCAGCAACAGCTGCATGCAATCGTGACTTGGTTCCCTCGATCTGTCGGACTCGATCGGCAAACTGCGTTTGAAGGCCACGATCTGGCAGAACTATGGGAGCAGAGCGAACGGTAGATGCGCTGATGGTGTTCAAACCCGAGGTCGTACGCCCCGCACGCCGAAAATGATCAGCACCGGCCACCGAGTTGAACCAGTGCAGTGCCACGACAGGCAGTAGGCGTTGCTTATCGATCCGCCCGCGAATCAAGTGGTTCTGATGGACGCATCCCGCTACTGAACCGTCCCACATGGCCACCCGTCCGACTTCCAGCGGATTTGCATGTCCTTCAACGAATAGCAAGTCATACTTGCGCAAGCGAGTGCGATCGACCTCAGCCTCCGTGGCACGCAATGTCTTGACCTCTGCGAGGTCGAGCCGGCCCCGATGTGCATTGGCCACCCGAAGATACGGAACCTCGACAGGAAGAGCAGCGCGCTTGGCCGAGACCTGGAGGCCTCCTTGAATCTCTGCCACATCACCAAATTCAGCGGTTGCTTCATCGCGTCCAAACATGTCGTGGAAGATCGACTGGGTCAGGGAGTCGAGGTGTGCAAGGACTTGGCGGCGCTTGGCGCGGATGGCGTCGGCCTGATCGAGGGTCCCCGCA
>JAAYSB010000265.1 GCA_012518475.1 Intrasporangiaceae bacterium
GGCGAGCCGCTCCTCGAGGAGGGTGATCGCCTGCGCCGCAGTCGCCTTGGTCTCGACTATGGCGAGCTTGCAGAACTCGATGCCGGTGCAGGCCATCGTCGAACGACGGAAGATGCTCGGGGTCGCAGTCAGGCCGAGAGCGCTCACCCCGTCGAGGAAGTCGTCGATAGAAGCAGGGTCGAGATCGAGGACGACGACCTTCTGGTGCGGGGTGAACCGGAGCCGACGTGAGCCGGCGGCCTCGGCCAGATCGGTGAGGCGCGTCAGGATGGTGCCGCTCACCCGACCGACCGTCGGAGCGAGACCGGCGTAGAGCAGCCCGTCCTTCTGCCGGTGCACACCGACGTGGTCCCCGGGGGTCGTCGGAGCCTCCGGTGCCGGACCGTCGGGCAGCGGGCCGCCCAGGTACTCGGTCTCGAGCACCTCGCGGAACTTCTCCGGCCCCCAGTCCGCGAGGAGGAACTTCAGCCTGGCCTTGTTCCGCAGCCGGCGGAACCCGTAGTCCCGGAACACGCGGATGACGCCGTGCCACACGTCGGCAGCCTGTTCCGGCGCGACCCAGACACCGAGCCGCTCGGCCAGCCGCGGTGCCGTCGACAGCCCGCCCCCGACCCAGAGATCGTAGCCCGGCCCGTGCTCGGGGTGGACGACGCCGACGAGGGAGATGTCGTTGATCTCGTGCACGACGTCGAGGCTGGGGTGACCGGTGATCGCGCTCTTGAACTTGCGGGGGAGGTTCGCCAGCTCCGGGTCTCCGATGAAGCGCCGCTGGATCTCCTCGATGACCGGTGTCGGATCGAGGATCTCGTCGGCGGCGATCCCGGCCAGTGGACTGCCGAGGATGACGCGGGGAGTGTCCCCGCAGGCCTCGGTGGTCTGCAGCCCTACCGACTCCAGACGACGCCAGATCTCGGGAACGTCCTCCACGCGGATCCAGTGGTACTGGATGTTCTGCCGGTCGCTGATGTCGGCGGTGTCCTGGGCGAACTCGGTGGAGATCTGTGCCAGGACCCGCAGCTGGTCGGTCGTGACCGCGCCACCGTCGGTCCGGACCCGGAGCATGAAGAAGGAGTCCTCCAGCTCGTGGGGCTCGAGCTGGGCGGTGCGCCCCCCGTCGATTCCCGGCCGGCGCTGGGTATAGAGCCCCCACCACCGAAAGCGACCGTGCAGGTCCTCGGTGGGGATGGAGTCGAATCCCTCCCGGGCATAGACCTGCTCGATGCGCTCGCGGACGTTGAGGCCGTTGTCGGCAGCCTTGAACTCCTCGTTGGCGTTGAGCGGGGCGGTCCCGTCGATGGCCCACTGACCCTGAGGGCGGGCGGCACGGGAGGGTCGCACGCGAGCGGACGCATGGGCGGGCGAGGCGTTGATGGTCATGGTTCTCCAAGATCTTTCACACAGGGAGGAGCGGCGAGATGTGCACGCCGCGCGAGTCGACGGACGGCGGAGACGCACAAGGACGGGGAGACGCACAGGGGCGCAAGGTCCGCGCGCAGCGGTTGAGCAGTGGCGGTCGGACCGCGCGATCCTGACCGGATGAGGGGAGGGTTGCCGGGAATCAGCGGCAGCGGCAGCGGCAGCACATGAGCGCGGTGGCGACGCGCTGGAGGTCGATGTGGCGGCGCGAGACGAGGAGGAGCGCGTGGCCGACTGCGGTGCGGGGCTGCATGTGTCCATTATTGATCGTTATCCGATCAATAACGCAACCTAACAACGGCTACGTCTCGCCATCTGGTCGGGGTGGGGCCAGCAGCCTCGATTTGGACGCACGGCCCAGGCTCTGGCAGACTAGTCAAGTTGCTTGCTTGGGCTGCAGCGCCTCGAGGGTCACGCGTGACTCGCCCCGGTGCTCGGCCCCTGCTCGGTGAGAACGAATCGAACCGCTGCGTCGGACCACGACGAGGTGGGGCGACACACCAGCCGCACGAGCAAGCCGGCAGCTGCCGGACGACAACAGACCCACTGGTCGCACACCCCCTCGAGGAATCCATGTGTGCGGCGCGCCGGGAGAAGGGCGACACGCCCGACCTCGGGGGTCGGTGAAGTCGAGATCAGCCGCCCACCAGACGAGTAGGACCGAAGCAGTACCGCAAGCAGTACCTGAACGAAGCAGCATCCACTGCTTATCCAGCAAGGCGAGAGAGAGACGAGAGATGGCGGGACAGAAGATCCGCATCCGCTTGAAGTCGTATGACCACGAGGTCATCGACAGCTCGGCGCGCAAGATCGTCGACACGGTCACCCGTGCCGGCGCGACCGTGGTCGGCCCCGTGCCGCTGCCGACGGAGAAGAACGTCTTCTGCGTCATCCGGTCGCCCCACAAGTACAAGGACAGCCGCGAGCACTTCGAGATGCGCACGCACAAGCGCCTCATCGACATCATCGACCCGACCCCGAAGGCGGTCGACTCGCTGATGCGTCTCGACCTCCCGGCTGACGTCAACATCGAGATCAAGCTCTGAGGTCGACGACGATGACTAACACCACCACCCGCACGATGAAGGGCCTTCTCGGCGAGAAGCTCGGCATGACCCAGGTCTGGGACGCCGACAACCGCCTCGTGCCCGTCACCGTCATCAAGGCCGGTCCCTGCGTTGTCACGCAGGTCCGCACCGACGAGACCGACGGATACTCCGCGGTCCAGATCGGCTTTGGTGCCATCGACCCCCGCAAGGTCAACCAGCCCCTCTCCGGTCACTTCGAGAAGGCCGGTGTCACCCCGCGTCGTCACCTCGTCGAGCTCCGCACCGCGGACGCTGCCGACTACGAGGCCGGCCAGGAGCTGACCGCCGACATCTTCGAGGCCGGACAGGTCATCGACGTCACCGCCACCACCAAGGGCAAGGGCTTCGCCGGTGTCATGAAGCGTCACGGCTTCGCCGGCGTGAGCGCCTCCCACGGTGCGCACCGCAACCACCGCAAGCCCGGCTCGATCGGTGGCGCGTCCACCCCGGGCCGTGTCTTCAAGGGCATGCGCATGGCCGGCCGCATGGGCGGCGTGCGTCAGACCACCCAGAACCTCACGATCCACGCCGTGGACGCTGAGAAGGGCCTGCTGCTCGTCAAGGGTGCCGTTCCCGGCCCCCGTGGCGGCGTGGTCCTCCTCCGCACGGCTGCCAAGGGAGCCTGATAAGCCATGGCTACTGACACCACGCTGAAGACGGTCGACGTCGATCTGCCCGCAGAGATCTTCGACGTCCAGACCAACGTTCCCCTCATCCACCAGGTCGTCGTCGCCCAGCTCGCCGCTGCGCGTCAGGGCACGCACGCGACCAAGACCCGCGCCGACGTGCGCGGTGGTGGCCGCAAGCCCTACCGCCAGAAGGGCACGGGTCGGGCTCGTCAGGGCTCCACCCGCGCTCCGCAGTTCGCCGGTGGTGGCGTCGTCCACGGCCCGCAGCCGCGCGACTACAGCCAGCGCACCCCCAAGAAGATGAAGGCAGCCGCCCTGCGCGGTGCCCTCTCCGACCGGGCGCGTCACGGCCGCATCCACGTCATCGAGTCCCTCGCTGTCGGCGAGACCCCCTCGACGAAGACTGCGGCCGTCGGGCTGGCCTCGCTCACCGAGCGCAAGAACCTCCTCGTCGTCCTCGAGCGCGCCGACATCCTCGGTCTGAAGTCGATCCGCAACGTGGCGAACGTCCACGTCCTCGCGGTCGACCAGCTCAACACCTACGACGTCCTCTGCGCCGACGACGTGGTCTTCACCAAGGCCGCTTTCGACCAGTTCGTCTCCGGTGCTCCGGCGGCTGCAGCTGCGGCCGAGGCTGACGCCGACACGCTGACCCTGGCCGACCACGCTGTGTCCGACACGGCTGACGCCGAGGCTGCGACCGCTCCGGTCGCTCTCGCCGCTGCCGCTGACGAGGCCGAGGCCGAGGCTGCTGAGGTCGAGCTGCCGAAGGGAGCGGCTGCCTCACTCGAGGACGGTTCGGCTCCCGAGGGCTACACGATCAAGGGCAACGCCGCCTCCGGGCTCTACCACGAGCCGGACGGCCAGTGGTACGACTCCACCGTTGCCGAGTTCTGGTTCAAGACGGCCAAGGCTGCTGAGAAGGCAGGCTTCACCAAGGCCGGCACGAAGAAGTCGGAGGACGAAAAGTGAGCTCCTTCCACACGTTCAAGGACCCGCGCGACATCCTGATCGCGCCGGTCGTCTCGGAGAAGTCCTACGGCCTCCTCGACGAGGGCAAGTACACCTTCCTCGTCGACCCCCGGGCCAACAAGACCGAGATCAAGATCGCCATCGAGCAGATCTTCAAGGTCAAGGTCGACTCCGTCCACACCATGAACCGCCAGGGCAAGGCCCGCCGGACCCGCTTCGGGACGGGCAAGCGCAAGGACACCAAGCGCGCCATCGTCACGCTGCGCGAGGGTTCGATCGACATCTTCGGGAGCGCGGGCGTCTGACGCTCGCAGCGAAGGGATTAGGAACCATGGGTATCCGTAAGTACAAGCCGACCACGCCGGGTCGTCGCGGCAGCTCTGTCGCCGACTTCGTCGAGGTGACTCGCTCCACGCCGGAGAAGTCGCTCGTGCGTCCGCTCACCAAGAGCGGTGGCCGCAACTCCAGCGGTCGCATCACGACGCGTCACATCGGTGGTGGCCACAAGCGCGCCTACCGCGTCATCGACTTCCGTCGCGCCGACAAGGACGGCGTGCCCGCCAAGGTCGCTCACATCGAGTACGACCCGAACCGCACGGCACGCATCGCGCTTCTGCACTACGCCGACGGCGAGAAGCGCTACATCCTCGCGCCGAACCGGCTCAGCCAGGGCGACCGCATCGAGAACGGCCCGGTCGCCGATATCAAGCCCGGCAACAACCTGCCGCTGCGCAACATCCCGACCGGTAC
>JAAYSB010000266.1 GCA_012518475.1 Intrasporangiaceae bacterium
ACGAACCCGTCCTGGTTCTATCAGGCCCTCTCCATCGTCTTCGCCGGCCTGCTCATCGCTCTCGTGGGCCTCGCGCTCATCGTCCGTCGCGCCCCTGCGGCCGACCCCGCGACCGCCGACCGGAAGACGACCGCTGCGAGCTCGAGCGACCCGAAGCCGGCCGAGGCGCAGCGCATCCCGCCCACGACCACAGACACCCAGGCCACCGAGCCGGAGACCACCTCATGACCAGACTTCGCACCCTCGCCCTCACCGCCGCGGCCGCGCTGAGCCTCACCCTGACCGGGTGCGGGCTGCCCGAGCGGATCGTCCACCTCCAGGACGCTCCCACCGTCGAGCACACCGGAGCACCTCTCCGTGCGGACGCAGCCGAACGGATCGCCGCCCGAGTCCTCGGTGAGGTCGCCGCGGCCGAGAGCGCCGACGAGCGCAGGGCAGCGATCTACGGCCCGGCCATGCGCGTCATCAATGCGCGCGAGGAGGCGGACGTCGTGTCCGGCACCACGTCCGACGTGGTCGTCCCGACGGCTCCGACCGTCATCGCCCTCAGCGAGGGTGAGGAGTGGCCCCGCGCCATCCTCGCCGCCACCCTGGACCAGGAGACCCAGGTCCAGTCCGTCCATGTCCTGGTGTCCACGGGTCCTGCGTCGCCGTTCCGTCTCTATGCCACCGCGCCGATGTTCGCGGGCACGTCCGTCCCGTCACTCGGGGCGCTCGCAGACGGGGCGGACTTCGAGCGGGCTACCGACGAGGAGCCCATCGATCAGTCGGCGATCCTCGAGGAGTACGCGAAGGCGGTCGCCTTCCCGGCCCCGGAGGAGGAGAGCGCGGACGTCTCCGTCGAGGACCCGTTCGCCGACAGCCTTCGGGCGAACGCGAAGGCTCAGAGCGACGCGCTCGACGACCTGGCGAACCTCAAGCAGACCAACCGCGCGATCCCCGACTCGGTCACCTCGTTCCGCACCGCCGGGGGAGGAAGCCTAATCTTCGGCCAGATGGTGCGTGAGGACGTCATCACTCTGACCGACAAGGCCAAGGAGCTGACCATCGACAACGAGGTCCTCCAGGAGCTGTCCGGCAAGGAGAAGGTCACGAAGCGCTTCACGACCGAGTCCCTCAAGAATCTCCTCTTCATCCAGCCCGCCGACGGCCCGGCGACCCTCATCGGGGCCGAGGAGATCGTCCTGCGCGCGTCCGGTGAGTGACCGTAGGGGAGAATGGCCGACATGTCCTCCTCACCCTTCTCAGCAGCGGCCCTGCGCGGCGCAGTCGACCTCAGCGGACTGAAGAACCGCCCGGCACCGGGCAGCACTCCTCCGCCGGCCTCACCGGCGGGCGCAGACACGGCCGGGGGAACGCCGGGCGTAGCGGTTCGACAGGTCACCGACGCGACCTTCCAGCAGGCCGTCGAGTCGACGACCTCCGTCGCGGCCGTCTTCGTACTGTTCTCGAGCACGATCAAGGAGTCGGTCGACTTCATCGATGACGTCGTCTCGGCGGCTTCCCGCAGTCAGGGACGCCTCCAGGTTCTCGTTGCGGATATCAACAGCAACCTGCAGATCCGGCAGGCCTTCCAGGTCCAGTCCGTCCCTGTCGTCCTCGGCCTGGTCAACGCACGACCGGTGCCGTTGTTCGGCGGCATCTATCCTGTCGAGGAGATCGCCGGGGTCTTCGACCAGCTCGTCCAGCTCGCGGACCAGCAGGGTGTGACCGGTCGGGTCGGACCTGCAGAGCCCACGACGGACGACGGGGCGACGGAGGCGGAGCCCACCTCCCCACACCATGACGCTGCGTACGCGGCGATCGAGGCCGGGGACCTCGCCGGCGCCAAGGCAGCCTATGAAGCGGCTCTGGCGGAGAACCCCCAGGACGAGGACGCCCGTCTGGGGCTCGGGCAGGTGGCGCTGATCGAGCGCACCAGCGGGGCAGACCTGCAGGCGGCGCGCACGGCCGCAGCCGAGCGCCCCGATGACATCGACGCCCAGCTGCTCGTCAGCGACTTCGACGTCCTCGGTGGCCACATCGAGGACGCATTCACCCGGCTGGTCGACCTCGTGCGCGCCACGAGCGGCGCTGAGCGGGATCGAGTCCGCGAGCACCTCATCGGCCTCTTCGACGTCGTCGGCAATGCCGACGAACGCGTCAAGCGCGGCCGTACCGCACTGATGAGCGCACTGTTCTGATCCCTCGGGAGCCGGTTCCCACGCTGGGCACCAAGGGGGTGACCCTGTCGCTCGCCCACACCGGGGGGATGACGGCGGTCCGCCTCGACTGCGACCGAGCCGTGCCTGGCGGTCGCGTCCTCGTGCGTGGCGGTAGCGGGGACTGGTCGCTCACCCTTCCCGCGTGCACCCTGGCTCGGATCGAGTACCGCTTCGAGGTCACCTGGCGGCACCGGGTGCAACGGATCCTCGACCCGAGGAACCCGCGCATCGTCCCCGGCGTGTTCGGTCCGCGTTCTGTCGTCCAGAGGGAGGGGTATGCCGCTCCCGGCTTCGTCTCGGCGGTGCCGGACGGCGTCCTGGATCCACTTCTCGTCGACGGCAGCACCACCCACCCTGTTCCCGTCACGGTGTGGTCCCCGACCGACCTCGACGCACGGGATACGGCCCCGCTCCTCCTCGTCCACGACGGCCCGGAGTATGCGGAGTATGCCGATCTGCTCCGATTCAGCGCTCACCACATCACCTCCGGTGCACTGCCCCAGCACCGTGTCGCGCTGCTCCACCCGGAATGTCGGCACGACTGGTACTCCGGCTCGCCCGGCTATCTCGAGACCGTCACCGGTCCCGTTCTCACGACCCTGACCACGCGGTATGCCACGGCGGCTCCGGTGGTCGTCATGGGTGCATCCCTCGGCGGGCTCACCGCACTGCTCGCGGCGTTCGCTGAGCCACGGGCGGCGGCCCGCATCGGCGGGGTCTTCGCCCAGTCGGGTTCGTTCTTCACGTCGCGGACCGATAGGCAGGAGCACCGTTTCCGCTACTTCCCGCGGATCGCCGCCTACGTCGACGCCCTCGCCCGGATCCAGGCAGGGGACCGGCCCCTGGTGGTCGGCCTCACCTGCGGGGCACTCGAGGAGAACGCCGCGAACAACAGGGCGGTGGCGCAGACGCTGAGGCGCTGCGGGCATACCGTGTCGTACCGGGAAGTGGCGGACCTGCACAACTACACCGGCTGGCGGGACAGCCTCGAG
>JAAYSB010000267.1 GCA_012518475.1 Intrasporangiaceae bacterium
ATACCCCACAACCAGGCCGCGAGCTCCCCGTCCCCACGCCACTTCCCGGCGTCCTTCCACAGGGTGAGGAACGTGTCCTGGACGACGTCCGCGACAACCTCGGGGTCGTTACACCGGCGCATGAGTCGGACGGTGAGCCAAGGAGCATGGTGGTCGTAGAGCGTTCGCAGGGCGGTGACATCCCCGTCCCCCGATGCGCGCAGCAGCTCCGCGTCGCTGCGCTCAGTCGGGGTGCTCATACCCAGACTGTCGCACCAACGGGCCTGAATAGTTCCCGATCCGGTGCAAGAACCTCAGTACCCGTCTGGATCCCTGAGAGTGACCCACCCGCTGCCGTCGGGCCGGATCGGTCCGCCACGAGCTCGGACCCGAACCCCGGGCCGAACCTCCAGCAGCTCCGCTCCGCGAAATTCTCTCCTTGGCTCGGGAACAAAGCCCCCGGACGCAAAGTTGAGCCACACAGACGCAAGTTTGGATGCGTAGGTTTGCGCCGCATACCGCACGGGTCTAACTTGAGTGCAGCCAACTCAACTTCGATAACTCAACTCGAGCAAGGAGAACACCCACCATGGCACGTGCAGTCGGTATCGACCTCGGTACGACCAACTCCGCCGTCGCCGTCCTCGAGGGCGGCGAGCCGACCATCATCGCGAACGCCGAGGGCGGTCGCACCACTCCCTCCGTCGTCGCCTTCTCCAAGGGCGGTGAGGTGCTCGTCGGCGAGATCGCCAAGCGTCAGGCCGTGACCAACGTCGACCGAACGGTCCGCTCCGTCAAGCGCCACATGGGCACCGACTGGAAGTCCCCGCAGATCGACGACAAGGCCTACACCCCGCAGGAGATCAGCGCGCGCATCCTCCAGAAGCTCAAGCGCGACGCCGAGTCCTACCTCGGTGAGACCGTGACCGACGCCGTCATCACCGTCCCCGCCTACTTCGACGACCACGAGCGTCAGGCCACCAAGGAGGCCGGTGAGATCGCGGGCCTCAACGTCCTGCGCATCGTCAACGAGCCGACCGCGGCCGCCCTGGCCTACGGCCTCGACAAGGGCAAGGAGGACGAGCTCATCCTCGTCTTCGACCTCGGTGGTGGCACCTTCGACGTCTCCCTCCTCGAGGTCGGCAAGGACCCGGAGGACGGCTTCGCAACGATCCAGGTCAAGGCCACGAACGGTGACAACGCCCTCGGTGGCGACGACTGGGACGAGCGCATCGTCTCCCACCTGCTCACCACGGTGAAGAACAGCACCGGTGTCGACCTGTCCAAGGACAAGATCGCCATGCAGCGTCTGCGCGACGCCGCCGAGCAGGCCAAGAAGGAGCTGTCGTCGGCGACGAGCACGAACATCTCCCTCCAGTACCTCTCGATGAGTGAGAACGGCCCCATCCACCTCGACGAGACGCTCACCCGCGCCCAGTTCGAGCAGATGACCAAGGACCTGCTCGAGCGGACCAAGCAGCCGTTCGCCAACGTCATCAAGGACGCCGGCATCTCCGTCTCCGAGATCGACCACGTCGTCCTCGTCGGTGGCTCCACCCGGATGCCCGCCGTGAGCGACCTCGTCAAGGAGCTCACCGGCGGCAAGGAGCCCAACAAGGGTGTCAACCCGGACGAGGTCGTCGCCCTCGGTGCGGCCCTGCAGGCCGGTGTCCTCAAGGGTGAGCGCAAGGACGTCCTCCTCATCGACGTCACCCCGCTCAGCCTCGGCATCGAGACCAAGGGTGGCCTGTTCACCAAGCTCATCGAGCGCAATACGGCCATCCCGACCAAGCGCTCCGAGGTCTTCTCCACCGCCGAGGACAACCAGCCGTCCGTGCTGATCCAGGTCTTCCAGGGTGAGCGCGAGATCGCCCAGCAGAACAAGGGACTGGGCACCTTCGAGCTCTCCGGCATCGCGCCCGCCCCGCGTGGCGTCCCGCAGATCGAGGTCACCTTCGACATCGACGCCAATGGCATCGTCCACGTGACGGCCAAGGACCGCGGCACCGGCAAGGAGCAGAAGATCACCATCTCCGGTGGCTCCGCGCTGTCGAAGGAGGAGATCGAGCGCATGGTCAAGGACGCCGAGGCGCACGCCGAGGAGGACGCGAAGCGGCGCACCGAGACCGAGGCCCGCAACACGGGCGAGCAGCTGGTCTACTCGACGGAGAAGTTCCTCGCCGACAGCGGTGACAAGGTCTCCGACGAGCTCAAGGAGCCGGTGACCAAGGCCCTCGAGGACCTCAAGGAAGCACTCAAGCCCGAGTCCGGCGCCAGCGCCGAGGACATCAACGCCAAGATCGACACCCTCAACACCGAGTCCCAGAAGATGGGCGCGGCTGTGTATGCCGCGGCGGCTGAGCAGGGCGAGTCCGGCGACGTCCCCGGTGGCGAGGCGGGCGACACCGCCCAGGGCGGCGCCGAGTCCGGTGACGCCGGCGGCGACGACGATGTCGTCGACGCCGAGGTCGTCGAGGACGACGAAGAGAACAAGTGACCGAGCGTTCCGTCGCTCACTCTGCACCCGAGGCCGGGGCCGCCCACGCGGCGGCTTCGGCTCCGGGGCAGGCCACTTCGAGTAGGCACCGATGACCGAATCACCCGACCACACCACTGACCAGACCGACCAGGACGACGCCGGCCTGAACACCGAGGCGGTCAACGACGCTGACGCTGAGGTCGTCGACGCGGAGGTCGTCGACCCTGAGGTCGTCGACGCCGCATCCGACGACTCCAACGACACTACGTCCACCGACGCAGAGCACCCGGACACCCGCCTCGCGGCCGAACGCCTCGAGGACCTGCAGCGACTCCAGGCCGAGTACGTCAACTACAAGCGCCGCGTCGACCGTGACCGGGCGGTGGTCCAGGAGAAGGCGATCGCCGACGTCCTCGACTCCCTGCTGCCCGTGATGGACGATATCCACGCCGCGCGAGAGCACGGCGACCTCAGCGACGGTCCGTTCGCGGCCATTGCCGACAAGCTCGAGAGCAACCTCGGCAAGTTCGGCCTCGAGCGCTTCGGCACCGTCGGCGAGCGCTTCGACCCCAACGTCCACGAGGCGCTGCTCCACCAGGCCTGGGATGGAACGGTCGAGGCGCAGGACAACGACGCCACGACGATCGTCATGGTGCTCCAGCCGGGCTACCGCACCGGCGACCGCATCATCCGCCCCGCGCGGGTCGCAGTCGCCGATCCGGCGTGAGCATCCGGCAGACTGCAACGACAGACGAGACCAACCACACCCCCAGCTGAGCGATTGAGAGGAGGCGACGCCGATGGCTAGCCAGGACTGGTTCGAGAAGGACTTCTATGCGATCCTCGGCGTCCCCTCCGACGCCAGCGACGCCGACATCAAGAAGGCCTACCGCAAGCTCGCTCGCAAGTACCACCCGGACAAGAACCCCGGCGACAGTGCGGCCGAGCAGAAGTTCAAGGACGTCGGCGAGGCGCACTCGGTGCTCGCCAACAAGGAGCAGCGTCAGGAGTACGACGCCATCCGTCAGATGTCCCGCGGCGGCGCCCGCTTCACCGCCGGGGGCCCCGGCGGTGGACCCGGTGGCGGTGGTTTCGAGGACATCTTCTCCGCCTTCGGAGGTGGCGGTGGCTCCCGCGTGCGCTTCGGCGGGCCCGGGGGGTATGCCCCCGGTCAGGGCGGCCATGCCGACCAGGGCGCCGATATCAACGACATCCTCGCCCAGATGTTCGGCGGCGGCGCCGCCCAGCGCGCCGGTGCCCCTCCCGGTGGTTTCGACGCCTACGGCGCCCCCCGCGGGCCTCGCCCCGGCCGGGACGTGCAGGCTTCCACGACGCTGTCCTTCCGGGACGCCGTCGAAGGCTCGACAGTGACCCTGCGCACCGGTGACGGGGAGACGATCACGACACGGATCCCCGCCGGGGTCAAGGACGGCCAGACCATCCGACTGCGCGGCAAGGGCGCGCACGGCGACCCTGGCGCGGCCCGCGGCGACCTCATGCTCAAGGTCACCGTCGAGAAGCACCCGGTGTTCTCCCGCGAGGGCAACAACCTCACCGTCGACCTCCCGGTGACCTTCGCCGAGGCGGCCCTCGGCGCGACGGTGGCCGTGCCCACCCTCGACGGCACCCCCGTCAAGGTACGGATCGCCCCCGGCACCCCGAGTGGTCGGGTCCTGCGGGTCAAGGGTCGGGGCGTCGCGACGAAGAAGGCGACCGGCGACCTCCTCGCCAAGGTCTCGATCACGGTCCCGAGTGAGCTCTCCGACGAGGCCCGAGAGGCTGTGGAGGCACTCAGTGCCCAGCTCGGTGACGAGGACCCCCGCGCCGACCTGATGGCGCGCGCCCGCCAGTAGGAGACGGTGGCCGTGACGACTGCTCCGAGCCCCTCCGGCGCCGGCTTCGACGCGGCCGACGACACTCCCGTGTTCGTCATCTCCGTCGCCGCCGAGCTGGCCGGCATGCACGCCCAGACCCTTCGCCAGTACGACCGTATGGGACTGGTCACGCCGTCGCGCACGCGAGGCGGAGGACGACGGTACTCGAACCGGGACGTCTCCCTGCTGCGCGAAATCCAGCGGCTCTCCCAGGAAGAGGGTGTGAGCCTTCCCGGCATCGCCCGGATCCTCGATCTCCAGCGCCAGGTCTCGGTCCTGGAGAAGCGGCTCATCGAGCTGGGTGAGCAGCTGCGCGCGGCCCGCTCCCCGCATACCTCCCGGGTCTTCTCGGTCTCGCCGACCGGCGACGTGTATGCATCCCGGCCGGGCGAGCGGCCGCGTGCGCGAGGATCCCGGGCCCTGGTCCTGTGGGACCCCCGTGCTCGCGACTGACGGACGAGGATGACTGCCGCGCCCCGGTGCGGCGGAAACCCTTGAAGCGTCCTACTCTGTCCCCATGCCCCTCCGGAGATCTCGATGAAGCGGTTCCACGAAGGATTCGTCCTCGGGGACCGCTATCGGCTGGAGGACTTCGTCGCCAGCGGTGGCATGGGCGACGTCTGGAAGGCTGTCGATGACGTGCTCGGGCGGGTCGTCGCCGTCAAGATCATGCGGCCGGACTCCTCCAACGAGGAGGTCTTCGCGCAGCGGTTCAAGGAGGAGGCGCTCCTCACCGCCGGACTGTCCCACCACAACATCGCCACCCTCTTCGACTATGGCGTCCACGAGAACATCTCCTATCTCGTCATGGAGTTCGTCGAGGGGGTCCCGCTCTCCACATCGGTGCGTGAACGTGGGGCCTTCGACCACGCCGGGGTCCGCTCGATCATCGGACAGATGGCACAGGCTCTCCACGCTGCACACGAGGCCGGCGTCGTCCACCGCGACGTCAAGCCGGCCAACGTGCTGCTCACCGAGGAGGGCGTGGTCAAGCTCACCGACTTCGGCATCGCCCGGGCCGCGGCCTCCTCGGGACTGACCAAGACCGGCGAAATGCTCGGCACCCCGCACTACCTCAGCCCGGAGCAGGCCCTCGGCCGCTCCGCGACGGCGGCGAGCGACCTCTATGCCCTGGGTGTGGTGGCCCACGAGCTGCTCACCGGACGCCGTCCGTTCGACCTCGACACTCCCGTTGCGACAGCGTTGGCGCACATCACCGAGCCGATGCCGACCCTTCCGTCCTCCGTCCCGACCGACCTGCTCGAGATCATCGCCAAGTGCCTGGCCAAGGATCCGGCCGATCGACCCGACTCGGCACGTGAGATCGCCGCGGCGCTGGGCATCCCCCTCGTCGAGGTGTCGATCCCGCAGTCCTCGGGGCAGTCCGGGAGCAGCGGGGAGCAGCGCCGTGCCGGACCCGAGGCCAAGCTCATCGACGCGATGCTGCCCCACCGCGGCCGGGTCCTCATCGCCGGGGTCGGTGACGGGCGGGTCGCCCGCGACCTCGCGGGGCTCGGCTATCGGGTCATCGCGGTCGACCCTAACGAGGAGCTTCTCGCCGAGGCCGCCGAGACGAGCTCGAGCGTGGGCTGGGTTCCCGCCGAGCTCGACGAGATCTCCCTCGACCGGATCGGTGAGAACGCGCCCTTCGACATCGCCATGTGGCTCGACGCTCCGCTGGATCTGCTCGACGAGGGGATGCGCGTGCAGATCCTCAGTCGCCTCTCCACCTGTCTTGGCCCTCACGGCCGGGTCGTCGTGTCCCACTCGGTGACAGCAGACGGGGCCTATCAGGGATTCCGTGACGCCTTCCTCGCCGTGGGTCTCGTCCCAGACCTGGTGCTACGCAGCTGGGACCTTCGTCCGCAGACCGTCGACGCCACGGCGTCGATCACCCTTCTCTCCCGCCGCTGAGCTCCTCGATCAGCGAGGCGTCCCGGGAGGGATCCGGTCGTGTGGCACAGTACGAAAGGTGACCGAGCATCTCATCGTCCTGCCGGACAAGGACACCGCCGAGAAGATCGCCGACGAGCTCCGCGAGGAGGGCTTCACCGAGGTCCGCGTGTCCCGTGAGGCGCTCGCGGGTGAGGACGACGCCGAGGCTGTGGAGTGGGCGGTCTATGTGCGCGAGGACAACGTTCTCAACGACCCGGGCAGCGGCACGGAGAACGGTCTTCGGGAGCGCTTCGAGGCACTCGCGCAGGAGCACGACGGCTGGTACGACAAACCGGTCGACTGACGGAGTGCCCTAGATCAGCGTTCCCGTCCCGGTCCGCCGTTTCACCACGGTGCGGCGAAGGGGTGAGCGCTCTGCTCAGAGCGCGAGCGGATGGGGCTGCGCGGGCTGGTCCTTCCGGCGGTGCTGGCTGCCGGCGGCGATGCCCAGGATGATCAGCGCGCAGACCCCTGCCACGGCCCCGACCGCGGTGTCGGCCGGCTCGTCGAACAACCGGCCGTAGGCGATCCAGAACAGCCCCCAGGTGAGGGCGGCCGCGATGGAGATGCGACCGCCGAAGAGTCGAAGCAGGGCTGCCCCGACGATCGTCACGACGAGGATGAGGCCGATGGCCGTCCAGCGTCCCGGGCCGAGGTCCGAGGAGGAGAGGGCGGCGCCGATGTTCGCGCCGGTCGCGGCGAGCACCCACCCGAGGTAGAGACCGAACGTCACGTCGACAACGAGGGTCTCGGTGAGCCCGGAGGACTCGTCCACGTGAAGGCGGAACAGCAACGTGGCAAGGACGAGCGCGAGGGCGACGATGACGAGGACGCTCAGCCAGATCCACCCCGCCTGAGTGACGAGCAGCCAGGCGGCGTTGAGCAGGAGCGTCCAGCCGGCGAGCCAGCCGACCCGCCGCTGCCGGTCGGACGTCGTCTGGCTGGGCAGCCACTGGTAGATGACGTAGGCGGTCAGTAGCAGATAGATGAGTGACCAGATGGAGAACGCCGGGCCGTCCGGGGCGAGGAGAGTCGCGTCGTCCGAGAGGTCACCGCCGGGGGACTCCTCGACTCGCTCGCCGAGCACCCCGACGCCGAAGAGCACCCCGACGATGCCGATGACGTATGTGACGCTCACCCACACCTGTCGCATCCGGTCATTGCTCGTGACAGGTCCGCTCATTCACGCAACGCTACGCAGCGTCCAAGGTGTGTGCGGACGTCACTCCCCTTCTCTGGGGTGGAGGTGTGGGGCGTCGGTGGTGTGGCGTCGCATACATCCACCCGCCTTGTCCTGTCGGGCATCTGCCTCTTCCTTCTCTGGGGTGGAGGTGGGAGGCGTCGGTGGTGTGGCGCCGCATACCTCCACCCGGGGACCCAGGGGGGTGGTGGGTCAGAAGAGGCCGACGACGTTGCCGTCCTCGTCGATGTCGATGTTGTGCGCAGCAGGGTTCTTCGACAGCCCGGGCATGGTGCGCATGTCGCCGCAGATCGCATACACATATCCGGCGCCGGCGGCCAGGCGGACCTCTCGCACCGGGAGGCGCCAACCGGTCGGGGCCCCCTTGAGCGTCGGGTCCGAGCTGATCGACAGGTGCGTCTTGGCGCACACGACCGGCAGCTCGCCGTATCCCAGGGACTCGAATCGGTCGAGGTCCTTCTTCGCCTGGGCAGACAGGTCGATGCCGTCGGCGCCGTAGACCTTCGTCGCGACCTTCTCGATCTTCTCGACGAGGGAGTCACTGAGCTCGTAGGTCGGGGTGTAGTTCGTCTCCCGTTCACACGCCTCGACAACGACGGCGGCGAGCTCACGGGCGCCCTCACCGCCGTCGACGACGTGGGTCGACGTGGCGACGAGCGCGTCCATCTCCATGGCGATCTCGCGGATGGCGTCGTGCTCGCTCGGGTGATCGCTCGCGAAGGCGTTGATCGCGACAACCGGCTGGACGCCGAACGACCGGATGATCTCGATGTGCTTGCGCAGGTTGTCAGCGCCGGCCCGCACGTCGTCGGGGCTCTCCTGGAGCATCTCCTCCGGGAGCGGACGACCGGCGACGACCTTGTAGCGGCCGGAGTGGGTCTTCAGGGCGCGGACCGTGACCACGAGGACGGCGGCGTGCGGGGTGAGGCCCCCGACCCGGCACTTGATGTTGAAGAACCGCTCGGCACCCATGTCGGCGCCGAAGCCTGCCTCAGTGAGGACGTAGTCGGCGGTGTTGATGCCCACCATGTCGGCGATGACCGATGAGTTGCCGGTCGCGATGTTGCCGAACGGGCCGCAGTGGATGAGGGCGGGGGTGTTCTCGGTCGTCTGCATGAGGTTGGGCTTGAGCGCGTCCTTGAGGATGACCGTCATCGCGCCGGCGGCCTTGAGGTCCTCGGCCGTGACAGCCTCGTCGCCGCGGGTGTAGCCGACGACGATCCGGCCGAGGCGCTCGCGGAGGTCCTTGAGGGAGGTGGCCAGCGCCAGCGTCACCCCGACCTCGCTCGCCGCGGTGATGTCAAAGCCCGTCTGCCGGGGCACGCCGTCGACCTTGGCCCCAAGGCCGTTGATGACGTTGCGCAGCGACCGGTCGTTGACGTCGAGGACCCGCCTCCATGAGATCGAGTGCGGATCGATGTCGAGCTCGTTGCCGAAGTGAAGGTGGTTGTCGATGAGGGCCGCGAGCATGTTGTGCGCGGCAGTGATGGCATGGAAGTCCCCGGTGAGGTGGAGGTTGAGGATCTCCATCGGGACGATCTGGCTGTACCCGCCTCCCGACGCGCCACCCTTGATGCCGAACGTCGGGCCCATCGACGGCTGGCGGAGCGTGAGCATGGGCGTGTGGCCGAGCTTGGCCAGTCCCTGCGCCAGACCGACCGCTGTCGTGGTCTTGCCCTCGCCGAGGGGTGTCGGGGTGATCGCCGTGACGACGATGTACTTCGCCGCCGGTCGGTCCTTGAGCGCGTCGATCGCCCCGAGGTCGATCTTGGCGACGTCGCGACCGTAGGGCTCGACGAACTCCGCCGGGATGTGCGCCGCCTCAGCGATGTCGGCGATGCTGCGCAGCGTGGCCGCGCGGGCGATCTCGAGGTCGGAGGGGATGGAGGTAGCCATGTCTCGATCCAACACCATCTGCGTCCGGCATGGAGGGGTCGCGTGGCCCGGACACGCGACGGAGCGCTGCCCGTTCGCCGCGCGCTCAGCCGATGCAGACCCTAGGATTCCAGTACCAACGCCGAGGTGAAAGAGGTGGCCTTCCATGGATCAGGTAGCACCTGCATACAGCTCCGGGGTCTTGCTGCTCATTGCGCTCGCAGCAGTTCTCGTCCTGTTGTTCCTCATCATGAAGCTCAAGCTGCATGCCTTCGTGGCGCTGGTGCTCGTGAGCTTCGTGACTGCGCTCGTCACGAAAGTTCCGTTCCCCGATGTCGTGCCGACGATGCTCGGGGGATTCGGCAGCACATTGGCCTCCGTGGCCCTGCTCGTCGGTCTCGGAGCGATGATCGGCCGGCTGCTCGAGGTGACCGGTGGTGCCCAGGTGCTCGCGGACACCCTCATCAACAGGTTCGGTGAGAAACGCGCACCGTTCGCGCTCGGTCTGGCGTCCCTGCTCTTCGGCTTCCCCATCTTCTTCGACGCCGGCCTGGTCGTCATGCTGCCGATCATCTTCAGCGTCGCCCGACGCTTCGGTGGCTCGGTCCTGCGGTATGCGCTGCCGGCCGCCGGCGCCTTCGCCGTCATGCACGCGTTCGTCCCGCCGCACCCGGGGCCGGTGGCGGCCGGCGAGCTGCTCGGTGCCGACCTCGGCCTCGTGCTCATCTTCGGCCTCCTCATCGGTCTGCCGACCTGGTACATCGCGTCCTATCTCTTCGGCCTGTGGGCCGGAAAGAAGTGGGACATCCCCGTGCCGGAGCTGCTCTCCGGAGGTGCCGTAAAGGAGCCCGAGGGGGCCGAGAACCGTCCTGCCCCCTCGTTCGGGATCGTCCTGTCCGTTCTCCTCATGCCGCTCGTGCTCATCTTCCTCAACACCGGTCTCAACACCCTCGCCACGTCGGGGGCCGTCGACGGCGAGGCCCTGTGGGTCGGGATCCTGCGGATGCTCGGTCAGACCTCCATCGCGCTGCTCATCACGGTCCTGTATGCGATGGTCATCCTCGGCCGTGGCCGCTCCAAGGCGAACATCGAGCAGATCGTCAACTCGGCGCTCGGCCCGGTCTGCGCGATCATCCTCATCACCGGTGCCGGTGGAATGTTCGGTGGCGTGCTGCGCTCGAGCGGCATCGGTGAGGCACTGGCCGGTTCCCTCGAGTCGATCGGCCTGCCGCTCATCCTCGCGTCGTTCATCGTGGCGACCGCCCTTCGTGTCGCGCAGGGCTCGGCAACCGTTGCGCTGACGACGACGGCCGGCCTGATGGCCCCGACCGTCGCGGCAACGAGCGGTCTGTCCTCGGTCGACCTGGCCTGCATCGTCATCGCCATCGCCTGTGGCTCGACCGTCCTGTCCCACGTCAACGACTCCGGCTTCTGGCTCGTCGGCCGGTTCCTCGGGATGGACGAGAAGACCACCCTCAAGACGTGGACGGTCATGGAGACGCTCATCGGTGTCGTCGGATTCGTCTTCGCCGCAGCGGTCTCTCTCATCCTTTAGCGACGGGGTAGAAAGGTGAGCATGACCAAGCACGTCGTCGTCATGGGTGTCAGCGGCTGCGGCAAGAGCACTGTCGCCAAGGGCCTGGCCGAGATCTTCGGCTGGGACCTCGGCGAGGCCGACGAGTTCCACCCGCCGAGCAACATCGCCAAGATGGAGTCGGGGGTGCCGCTCAACGACGACGACCGTCGTCCGTGGCTCGAGGACCTCGCCGCCTGGATGGCAGAGCGGGCTGCGGAGGGGCGCTCCACCGTGATCGCCTGCTCCGCGCTCAAGCGTTCCTATCGGGACATCCTCCGGGACGGCCCACCGTCGCTGGGGTTCATCCACCTCTACGGTCCGATGGAGGTCATCGCCGAACGGCTCGAGCGCCGCAAGGGCCACTTCATGCCCCCGAGCCTGCTCCAGTCCCAGTTCCAGACCCTCGAGGCGCTTGAGGACGGCGAGCGCGGCATCACCCTGGACCTGCGGCGGACGCCTGAGGAGCTCATCGCCGCTGCGCAGCACTGGGTCGAAGCGAACCTCTGAGGTACCTCGCCAGATCCCCGCATCGCGCGCAACAAAGAGATGCGGGGACGGGCTTTGACCTGCTCCGTCCTGCCTTCCGGACACAGAGTTGAGCGGAATAGACTCAACTCTGGCGAGGTTGTCCATCTCGGACTACTCGACGTACGCCTTCCCAGGAGAATGAGGACATGGAGCTCAAGCCCACGAACAAGGTGGCTGAAGCGCTCGCGCTCGCGCAGCGCGCCGCTCAGTCGGCCGGCAATCCCGAGATCACTCCCGACCACATCATCAGTGCCCTGGCCCAGCTCGACACGACCCAGGCCGATGCCCTTCTGCAGGCGGCCGGCACCGGCGCCGGCCATGTGACCTCGCAGGCAGACGCACGGGTGCGCGCGCTGCCCTCAGCGAGCGGCGCGGCGCAGAGCCCCACCTTCGGCCGCGACGCCCTTCAGGTCCTCGAGCGGGCGAACACCCTCATGCGCGCCAAGGGCGACACCTTCCTCGCTGTCGACCTGTTGTGGCTCGCCCTCGCCGAGACCGGTCACCTCGCCGCTGTCGAGAAGCGCGGCGCCGCCGACATGGAGCAGGCCATCGACGTGCGTCGTGGTGGCCGCAAGGTCACCTCCGAGACGCCCGCCGAGACCGGCGAGGCGCTCGCGAGCTATGGCACCGACCTCACCCAGATGGCCCGCGACGGCAAGCTCGACCCGGTCATCGGCCGGGACGCCGAGATCCGTCGTGTCGTCCAGGTGCTGTCCCGTCGGACGAAGAACAATCCCGTCCTCATCGGTGAGCCCGGCGTCGGCAAGACCGCTGTCGTCGAGGGTCTGGCCCAGCGCATCGTCGACGGCGATGTCCCCGAGAGCCTGCGCGAGAAGAGCCTCATCTCCCTCGATCTCAGTGCCATGGTCGCCGGGGCGAAGTACCGCGGCGAGTTCGAGGAGCGCCTCAAGGCCGTGCTCGAGGAGATCAAGGCGAGCGACGGCCGGATCGTCACCTTCATCGATGAGCTGCACACGATGGTCGGCGCCGGTGCCTCCGAGGGGGCCATGGACGCCGGCAACATGCTCAAGCCGATGCTCGCCCGCGGTGAGCTCCGGCTCGTCGGTGCGACCACACTGGACGAGTACCGCGAGCGCATCGAGAAGGACCCTGCTCTGGAGCGGCGCTTCCAGCAGGTGTTCGTCGGGGAGCCCTCCGTCGAGGACACCATCGCGATCCTGCGCGGACTGAAGGAACGCTACGAAGCCCATCACAAGGTCGAGATCGAGGACTCCGCGCTCGTCGCGGCCGCATCCCTGTCCGACCGCTACATCAGCGGACGTCAGCTGCCGGACAAGGCCATCGACCTCGTTGACGAGGCAGCATCACGCCTGCGCATGGAGATCGACTCCAGCCCGGTCGAGATCGACCAGCTCCAGCGTGCCGTCGACCGGCTGGCCATGGAGGAGATGCACCTGGCCAAGGAGACCGATGAGGCCTCGGTCGACCGCCTCGAGCGGCTGCGGGCCGACCTCGCCGAGCGGCGCGAGGAGCTCGCTGCCCTCAACGCCCGCTGGGAGGCCGAGAAGTCGGGTCTCAACAAGATCGGTGAGCTCCGTGCCCAGCTCGACGACCTGCGTACCCGGGCCGACCGGATGCAGCGCGAGGGCGACTACGAGGGCGCGTCCAAGCTTCTCTACGGTGAGATTCCCGCTCTCGAGAAGGATCTCGCCAAGGCTGACGAGGAGGAGCTCGCGCAGTCCGGAGACGCCATGGTCAAGGAGCGCGTCGGAGCGGACGACATCGCCGAGGTCATCTCCGCCTGGACTGGCATCCCGGCTGGTCGGCTGCTCCAGGGCGAGACCGAGAAGCTGCTCTCGATGGAGTCGATCATCGGGGCCCGCCTCATCGGGCAGACCACCGCCGTCCAGGCCGTCTCCGACGCTGTCCGCCG
>JAAYSB010000268.1 GCA_012518475.1 Intrasporangiaceae bacterium
CCACACCAGCCAGGTCGAAGTCGGCTGCAACGGTCGACTCGTCAGCTGTCACTGACTGCTGGACGACGTCTGTCTCCACTGGCGCGCTCGAGGCGCCGATGGAGACCACGGGCAGGGCGACTATGCCCAACGTTGTAACGAGCGTGGCGACCAGAGCGCGAGCAACGCTGCGGAGCCGGTGGTCGTGGCGACGAGGAAGGACGAGCGTCATGCTCCTGGGAGATTGGCGAGGCGACACGCTTTGTAACAATAGGTGAAAGCGGGCCGGATGTGGTAGATGGGACAGTTGTTTCTGCGGCTGCGCTCGAGGCATGGGCGGCTGACCGGCCCAGTCGAACGCTGCGGCGTCGCCTTTGAGGGCGCGGCGGCATTCTTCGACGCGCTCGTCGAGCTGAGCCGCAAGGTGCTGCGCTGACGCAAGCCACCGGCCCCCTCAATTCCCCCTCTGGGCGTAAACGTGAGATTGTTCCGCAGCCCTATGATCGGAGGGTGACCGAGCACCCGATCGAGCAGAAGCGCATCCTCGCCACCTCTGTCCCCGGCCCGAAGTCCGCCGAGCTCGCGGCGCGCAAGGCCGCTGCCGTCTCTGCCGGTGTCGGGACGGGACTGCCCGCCTACATCACCCGGGGTGAGGGCGGCATCCTCGTCGACGTCGACGGCAACCAGCTCATCGACTTCGGTTCCGGGATCGCGGTCACGACCGTCGGCAACGGCAATAGCAAGGTCGTCGACGCGGTGAGCCGGCAGATCGCCGACTTCACGCATACCTGTTTCATGGTCACGCCGTACGAGCAGTACATCGCCGTGGCGGAGAAGCTCAACGCGCTGACGCCCGGTGACTTCGACAAGCGCACCGCGCTGTTCAACAGCGGCGCGGAGGCGGTTGAGAACGCCGTCAAGGTCGCCCGGCACCACACCGGACGTCAGGCGGTCGTGGCGTTCGATCACGCGTATCACGGCCGGACCAACCTCACCATGGGGCTGACCGCGAAGAACATGCCCTACAAGCACCGGTTCGGGCCGTTCGCCGGGGAGATCTATCGGGTGCCGATGGCATACCCGTACCGCTGGCCGACCGGGCCGAAGAACTGCGGCGACGAGGCTTTCGAGGAGTTCGTCTCGCTCGTCCACGCGCAGGTCGGCGAGGAGAACTGCGCGGCGGTCATCATCGAGCCGATCCAGGGTGAGGGTGGCTTCATCGTCCCGGCCCCCGGGTTCCTCAAGCAGGTGCAGGAGTACTGCACCGAGCACGGCATCCTGCTCATCGCCGACGAGGTGCAGACCGGCTTCGCCCGCACCGGAGACTGGTTCGCGTGTGACCATGAGGGCGTCACCCCGGACCTCATCACGACGGCGAAGGGGATCGCCGGCGGGATGCCGCTGGCAGCCGTCACCGGTCGCGCGGAGGTCATGGACTCGGTCCACGTCAGCGGCCTGGGCGGCACCTATGGCGGCAACCCGGTCGCCTGTGCGGCAGCCCTGGCCGCGATCGAGTGGATGGAGGAGATCGACGCCTGCGCCCGGGCGCGTGAGATCGAGCAGATCTTCGTCCCGCGCCTGAGCAACCTCGCGGACGAGTACGGCGTCATCGGTGACATCCGCGGCCGCGGCGCGATGCTCGCGGTCGAGCTCGTGAGCGACCTCGAGGCCAAGACCCCGGCCGCGGAGCTCACCGCCGCGATCAACAAGTACTGCCACTCCCAGGGCCTGGTCACGCTCACGTGCGGCACCTTCGGCAACGTCTTCCGCTTCCTCCCGCCGCTGTCCGCCCCCGACGACCTGCTCCGGGAGGGCCTCGACATCCTCGAGGCAGCCTTCGCCGAGCACGCGAGGTGACGACGCCGCTCAAGCGGCAGATCCACAACATCGGTCGCCGGCGCGCATGGCTCATCTGGGCCGTCGCGCTCGCCGCCTATGTCCTCGCGGTCTTCCACCGCACGTCGCTCGGAGTCGCCGGGCTGCTCGCCGCCGACCGGTTCGGGATCAGCGCCGCCCAGCTGTCGACCTTCGCTGTCCTCCAGCTGACGGTGTATGCGCTCATGCAGGTCCCCGTCGGCGTCGCCCTCGACCGGTGGGGGCCGAAGCGGCTCATCATCATCGGCCTGTCCCTCATGACCGCCGGACAGCTGTGGTTCGCCTTCGCCGGCACCTTCGAAGCGGGTGTCCTCGCCCGCATCCTGCTCGGCGCCGGCGACGCGATGATCTTCATCTCGCTCATGCGGCTCGTCGCAGTCTGGTTCCGCGTCAAGCAGGCGCCGTTCGTCACCCAGCTCACCGGAATGATGGGCCAGCTCGGTGCGCTCTCAGCTG
Source organism: Intrasporangiaceae bacterium (assembly GCA_012518475.1). Taxonomy (GTDB): domain Bacteria; phylum Actinomycetota; class Actinomycetes; order Actinomycetales; family Dermatophilaceae; genus F2B08. The sequence continues at coordinate 2,311 of JAAYSB010000268.1, forward strand.
CCGCACCACTGAGCCTGGCGCTCGCGCGGTGGGGCTGGTCGCATACCTTTGCGTTTGCTGCCTCGCTCGGATTCGCTGTGCTCATCGGGGTTCTCGCGGTCGTCAAGGACTCGCCGTACAGCGGGCACTCGATCGAGAAGATCAAGATCCGTGCGCTCGCCTGGTCGATGCGGGACATCTGGCAGAACCCGGGGACCAGGCTCGGGATGTACTCCCACTTCACCTCCGCGTTCGGCGCGAACGTCTTCGGGCTGCTCTGGGGCTATCCCTTCCTCGTCGTCGGTCAGGGGCTCTCGTCGGCGGCCGCGTCCTCGCTCATCATGCTCATGACCGTCACGGCCCTCATCGTCGGGCCGATCACGGGTCGGGCCGTGGCGCAGCGTCCCTATCACCGCTCGTGGATCGTGCTCGGGATCGTCATCGCGATCATGGTCACGTGGGCGGTCGTCCTGCTCTGGCCGGGGCGGGCGCCGCTGTGGCTGCTCGTGCTCCTCATCGTCGTCACCGCCGCCGGGGGACCGGTGTCGATGGTGAGCTTCGACCTGGCGCGCACGTTCCACCACCCCGACCGACTGGGTCGCGCCACGGGAGTGGTCAACATGGGCGGGTTCATCGCCTCGCTCGGCGCCATGCTCCTCATCGGGGTCGTGCTCGACATCGTCGCCCCTGGGGGACCCACGACGTACACCCTCGACGACTTCCGCATCGCGATGTCGGTGATGTTCTTCTTCTGGTTCTTCGGGGCGATCCAGGTGTGGCGGTACCGGCAGAAGTCCAAGGCGTTCGTCGAGCGGGTCTCCCCCGGTGGTCTCGATCGGCTGCGTGGTGGGGAGACGCTGCTGCCGGGGATCTCGCGGGAGACCGACTGAGTCCGTGCACAGTCCGGGGGGTCTGTCGGGTGTGTCGTCCACACCCGGTGCGGAGGGGGTATGCGCACCGCGGCTGTGTCGGGTTGGCTTGGGTGAGCTGGTAGTCGGCTGGTGCTCGGCCGGTTCCGGCTCGGCGCCCTGGTGAGCCGGGTCGCGCGGTAGTCGGTTCGCGGTGTGATCGGAGGTGGTGGAGATGTCGGCGGCGGCTGTGCTGTCCCCGAAACGGACCTTCACCGCAGCGCGGTGCGCCGAGCTCCTGCACTTCGCACTCGACCGGACCGATGCCGAGCGTGAGGTGGATCCGGGCGCGATCGCCGGCACGATCCAGGAGCTCGACCGAGCCATGAACCGGCTGGCCTCGGTGCGGCTCGCGCTCGTCGCGCAGGCGGACCGGGCCGAGGTCGCCGCTGAGTCGGGGCAGAGCGGCACGGACGCGTGGCTGGCGACCAGCTCACGTGTCGGCGGAGCCCAGGCGGCCGGCCAGGTCGGGCTCGCCCGGGCACTGGACGAGGAGCTGTCGGTGACTCGCGCTGCTCTCGAGGAGGGCTCACTCTCGCCCGATCACGCGGGTGTCATCGCGACGGCGACCAAGGACCTTCCGGACGGACTGACCCGACGGGAACGGGAGCGCATCGAATGGTCGCTCGTGCAGAAGGCCCAGCGCGTCGACCCCAGCCGGCTGCGGCGGGCTGCGCGACGGGCTCTTGAGGCGGCTCGACGTGCGGCGCGGGAGGTCGATGCGCACGAGGACCGTGTGCTTCGGTCGGAAGAGGAGCGCGCGCTCGAGCGGTCGCGGCTCACACTTCACGACAACGGCGACGGGACGGTGACCGGGCGCTTCACGGTTCCCGTGCTCGCCGGCAGCGTCCTGCGCAAGGTCATCGAGCAGATGGTCGCCCCGCGGAGGCAGTGGGGTCCGGGGGCTGGGCCCGGCGAGGGTGCGGTGCGCGGGGGAGAGCACATGATGACGGCCCGGACTGGGGAAGGCCGCGGTGTGGACGGCGGCGGTGCCGAGGCCATCGACTGGGCCCACCGGCGTGGCCTGGCCCTGACCCAGCTCCTCGAGCACCTCGACACCGACCACCTGCACGGCAAGGCGGCCGCGACCGTCGTCGTGACGATCGATGAGGCCCGGCTGCGGGAGAACCTCGGCGCTGCTCACCTGGACACTGGCCAGGACATCTCAGCGAGCGAGGCCCGTCGTCTGGCCTGCAGTGCAGGGATCCTTCCGCTCGTGCTCGACGGTGAGTCGATCCCGCTCGACTACGGGCGGACGCAGCGCTTCTTCCAGGAGTCTCAGCGGGTGGCGCTCGCCGTGCGCTACGACACGTGTGCAGCGCAGGGCTGTGACCGGCCGTATGCCTGGTCCGAGCTCCATCATGAGGATCCCTGGGCCACGGGAGGGCAGACGAATCTCGATCTCGCCGTCCCGCTGTGCGGCTTCCATCATCGGCGGGCTCATGATCCGGCATACGACTGCACTGTTCGCACCGATGGCGTCGGCATCAAGGTGGTCGGGTTCCGGCGACGAGATCGCCGCCACGCCGGGGACCATGCTCTGGGGTCGCCTGAGCGGGGTGACCCTGAGCGCGGTGACCCTCAACGTGATCAATCCTGAACCCGGCGACTGCACCGGCCGCGATCCCGCGGTCTGACGATTCGCCGACGCCTGGCGAGAGGTTGTGAGCTCGAGGTCTTGTGCCGGGACCCTCTGCCGGTGCAGAATCAAGGCCTCCCCTTGCGGGAAGCTGTCCTTCCTTCGGGAAGTGACCTCTGATCTCGCGGACTTCCGTGTAGATCAATGGACCGGGCCAACTCATACTTGGCCCGGTCCATCCTTTTATAACGGGGGCTGCTGAAACATCCGGTGACCGACACGCGAAGCCACGTCGAACTCTTGCGCGACACTGGTGCTCGTGACCGCCACCCCAGCCCTGCCGGACTCCTTCGACCTCGACACGGCCTATCTCGTCACCCGGGCTGCGCTGCCGCTCCTGCGCCGGCCCGGCCGTGGGCGCATCCTCAACGTCAGCAGCGTGACCGGGGCGGTCCTGGCGATGCGCGGGGAGGTCGCCAGCGCCGTCGCGTGGCCGGCCTCGTCCGGGGCGGCGGATATCAACGGTCAGGTCCTCGTCGTCGACGGGGGCGGGTCGGTCGCCGAGGAGCGCGCTGAAGGTCGCTGACGCGAGGGCGCCGCAGCGCGCTGCCGTCTTCGGCTCGCTACCGAGGCGGAAGCACTCCGTTCGTCGCTGACGTCGTGATGAGCCCGTTGAGGGGCGGAGTCATGAGGCGACGCGGGCTGGCGACACCGTACCGTGGGGTCGTGGACATCGACACCAGTGGCTCAACCCGGATCGCCGTGCTCATCGACTGCGACAACGTCTCCGCTCGTCATGCCGAGGCGGTGCTCGAGGAGCTGGCGAAGTACGGGACGCCGACGGTGAAGCGGGCCTACGGCGACTGGACGACCACGCAGCTGACCGGCTGGAAGTCCGAGCTGCACCGGCATGCGATCCAGCCGGTCCAGCAGTTCGCGTACACGTTCGGGAAGAACTCAAGCGACTCCGCCCTCATCATCGATGCGATGGACCTGCTCTGGCAGGGAAACGTCGAGGCCTTCGCGCTGGTGTCCTCGGACTCGGACTTCACCCGGCTGGCGACCCGCCTTCGGGAGTCGGGCAAGCGGGTCCTCGGACTCGGAGCCCGTAAGACACCGGAGTCGCTGCGCCGAGCCGTCGATCAGTTCATCTTCCTCGAGGTGCTCCAGGACCAGAGCGGCGCTGACGGCACAGGGCAGGGCTCCGGCACCGGTCCCGCCGCGTCTGGTGAGGACAACGGCGACAGCGGTAGTGACGGCGGACGCCCTGGGCGGGACAGCGGCTCGGGGATCAACCTCGAGAGCGCCCTGACCAAGGCGGTCAACGCCACCAGTGGTGACGACGGCTGGAGCCGACTCGGGGCGATCGGGCGACACCTGAGTCGTGCTCACGCGGACTTCGATCCGCGGGACTTCGGACACCAGCGCCTCGGCAGCCTGGTCGCCGAGCAGCCGTATCTGGAGACCACCGGCCAGGGCTCCTCGCTGCAGGTGCGGTTGAAGCAGCGACGGTCGCCGGCCAAGAAGGCTGCCGCCCAGTCACCGGCTACGAAGGCTGCGAATACTTCGAAGGCGACGAAGAAGTCTGCGAACCAGCAGGCGGCCACCGAGAGCGGCGCGGCGAAGAAGTCGAGTGCAGACGAGCCAGGAGGAGAGGGAGCGGAGGCACAGAAGGCGGGAGCACAGAAGGCGGGAGCACAGAAGTCGACGGACCAGAAGGGCGCAGCGCGGAGCTCGAACGGATCCCAGGGGCCAAGGGCTACTGCACGGCGCCGGTCCAGCTCCGCCGGTCAGGCCTGACGCAGGCTGACGAGCACTGGGATTCCTCGACCTCCGTCGCTCGGTGGGTGGTGGCCTTCGCCTTCGCAGCGCTCTCGGAGCCGGCTGCGCAGTTGCGTGATCAAGGAGCGCTCGCTTCTCGTGAGATCAGCGCGGCGGCATCCGGAGGGCACCGTCGAGACGGATGACCTCGCCGTTGAGCATGCCGTTGTCGATGACGTAGCGCACGAGCGACGCGTACTCCTCCGGGCGTCCCAGGCGAGCGGGGTGGGGGACCTGCTGCTCGAGAACCGTGCGGGCCTCCTCGGGCAGGCCGGCGAGCATCGGGGTCTCGAAGGTGCCCGGTGCGATCGTGACGACGCGGATGTGCTTGTCGGCGAGGTCGCGGGCTGCTGTGAGGGTGAGGCCGACGACGCCGGCCTTGCTCGAGGCGTAGGCCGCCTGTCCGATCTGACCGTCGTATGCGGCGATCGAGGCGGTGTTGACGATGACGCCTCGGTCACCGTCGAGGGGCTCGTTGTCGAGCATCGCCGCCGCAGCGAGCCGCAGGACGTTGAAGGTGCCGACGAGGTTGATGTCGACGACGGTCCTGAACGCCTCGAGGTCGAGGGGGCCCTTGCGGCCGACGACGCGTCCGGGGGTGGCGACACCGGCGCAGCTGACGGCCACCCGGAGCTCGCCGAGCTCGCGGGCGGCGTCGATCGCGGCCTGGATCTGAGCCTCGTCGCGGACGTCCGCGGCGGCGAAGACGGCACGGCTGCCGAGGGCCCTGGCGGCCTCCTCGCCCGGGCCACCGGGGAGGTCGACGACGACGACCGCGGCACCGTCGGCGGCCAGCCGCTGGGCTGTGGCCCCTCCGAGGCCGGAGGCGCCACCGGTGACGAGGGCGACGGTCGAGTCGGTGATCTTCATGAGGGTCTCTCTCCTGGTGATTGTGCGGCTGCAGGGATGTACCAGGTCACCTGGAGCCTACGGGTGGGGTGATCCCGCCGTGCTCGAGTGCTCGGTCGCGGCGCACAGGGGTGATTGCCGGTGATTGCCCGCGTGCGGTCGCACGCACCGTCGGCTCACCGGTTGGATCCCTCGAGGGTCCCGGTCGTCCGACCGGTGAGGGTGCCGACAGTGCAGCTGATGGTCCGATCGTCGGCGTGGTTCCAGGTGTCCTCGAACGGGTAGTAGTAGTAGACCTCGAGCTCCGACTCCTCGTACGGGACGCCGACGAACGCTTCGAACGCGTCCAGGCAGGTGGACTGGGCAAGCTCCTCGATGGCTGCGTCGCCGGGGAAGTCGCCGACGGGCAGGGTTCGGATTTCATAGGCCTCGAGATCGTGCGGTTCGTCGCAGGACACTGCTTCGATGCTGTCGGCCAGCTGCCCTTCGGGGTCGAGACTCGCGGCCGGGTCGTTGAGGCAGTCGCCGACGTTGAGTCCACCGGGGACGGCCCAGTGGTCGACCGGTGGACCGTCGGGCTCCCACGCCGGATCCTCGGCCTGCGCCGACACCGACTCGACCGCCTCGGAGATGGCATCGACGAAACGGCCTACCGCGCCGGAGGCGAACAGGGCGATGGTGAGCGCGATCCAGAGCACGCCGAGCACGATCCCCGTGATGGCCAGGCCGCGCAGGGCCTGCTTCTTGACCAGCGCGACGATCCCGACGATGACAGCCGCAAGACCGAACAGCGGGAGGCAGCCCAGCAGGCCGAGCACGAAGGCCGTGATGGACAGGCCGTTCCTCTGCTGGGGCGGGAGCGTGGGAGCCTGCGCGCCGGGCGGATATCCGGCGGCTCCGTAGGGATACCCCTGCCCGGCAGGCTGGCCGTAGGGGCCCGGAGGGCCGGGCTGCTGCGCGTACGGATTGGGCTGGCCGGGCTGCTGCGCGTACAGGTTGTGCTGGCTGGAGCGCTGCGCGTAGGGATTGGCCCGGCTCGCGTCGCTGGGCTGCTCCACGGGGCCACCGCCGTCCCGATCCGCGCCCTCGGACCCGGGTGCTGGGGCCGGTGGCGGTGGAGGCACGGCCGGGATCTCGTGGTCAGCACTGTCAGGCCGGCTCGCACCTCTCGACACGTTCGCATCGCTCGGTGAGTCAGCCTCGCCCGGCACGCTCGGCTCGGTGGTCTCGCCTGGCATGTTCGGCCCGGTGGCGGCCGAGAACTGCTCGGGCGACCGGTCGGCATCCGGGGACGACGGACTGCGACCCCCCGGCCCCCCGGGCACCTCCCACTCGGGTGGCTGCGTCATGGCGTCAGGCTAGTACGTGCCGCGAGATGACGAGACGCTGAATCTGGTTGGTGCCCTCGAAGATCTGGGTCACCTTGGCCTCGCGCATGTAGCGCTCGACCGGCCAGTCCTGGGTGTAGCCGGCTCCGCCGAGGACCTGGACCGCGTCGGTGGTCACCGCCATCGCTGCATCGGTCGCGACGAGCTTGGCGACGGCAGCCTCCTTGGAGAACGGGCGACCGGCGTCGCGGAGACGGGCCGCGTGCAGGTAGGTCGCTCGTGCTGAGGTGACGGCGGCCTCCATGTCGGCGATGAGGAATGCGAGTCCCTGGTTGGCGGCGATGGGGCGGCCGAACTGCTCGCGCTCGGTCGCATACCGGGACGCGACGTCGAGAGCGGCCTGGGCGAGGCCGGTGGCGCCGGCAGCGATCCCGAGCCGGCCGGAGTCGAGGGCGGAGAGGGCGATCGCCATGCCCTGACCCTCGTCGCCGATCCGCCGGTCGGCCGAGACCGGGACGTCGTTGAAGATGACCTCGCGGACGGTGTCGCAGTGCAGGCCCATCTTGCGTTCGGGGGCACCGAACTCCAGTCCGGGAGCGTCGGCGGGGACGATGAAGCAGGAGATGCCCCGGCCACCGTCGTCGGAGGTCCGTGCGAACGTCGTGTAGAAGTCGGCGTGCCCCGCGTGGCTGATCCAGGCCTTGCGGCCCTTGAGGAGATAGGTGTCGCCGTCCCGGGTCGCGCGCGTAGTCATCGAGCCGACATCGGATCCGGCGAGGGGCTCGGACAGGCAGTATGCGCCGAGCTGCTCGCCGGAGAGCATCTGCGGCAGCAGCCGCTCCTTCTGCTCGTCGGTGCCGTAGGTGAACACCGGATAGCAGGTGAGCCCGTGGACGGACACCCCGACGGCGACCGACATCCAGGCGGCGCCGATCTCCTCGAGAACCTGGAGATAGACCTCGTAGGGCTGCTCGCCGCCACCGAACTCCTCGGGATAGGGCAGCGACATCAGGCCGGCCTGGCCGAGCGCCCGGAACACGTCCCGCGGGAAGATGTCGTCGACTGATCCAGGGTTCGCCGCGAGTGCCTCGGGGGCCGCGGCGCGCTCGGCGTCATCGACCTTGGGTCGCAGTTCCTTGTCGGCGATCTCGCGGGTCAGCTCGATAAGGTCCTGACCGATCTCGGTGGGCATCAGCCTCGTTGCTGGCATGCCACCGATGCTATGCGGTGACCGGTCCCCGGGCGGTCGTGGCCCGGTGCCGGGGTCACGCTCGGAGCGCCTCGGCCACGGCGGAGAGCCCGGCCCGCTCGTGCGGTGCCACCAGCGAGACGAGGAGCTGGATCGGCAGGGGCGGAGCGAGGATGCGGGCGCCGACGGCCGCGACCTTCTCGTCGCGGTCGGCAATGAGATCCTCGCGGGCGGAGCCGGCCCGTGCCAGGCGCTCGGCGAAGGCCCAGGCCCGACCTCGCGCATACCCGATCGACCATCCCGAGACCAGCTCGTCGACCCGACCCGTGAGCTGATCGGCTAAGGCGGCCCAGGGCGCTGTGTGGGTCAGGGCATCCTGCATCCGGTCGATCATCGCGGCGAGCACGTCGTTGAGCCGCTCGAAGTCGGCCTGGAGCTCACTGACCGCCTCGGATGGGGCGACGGTGGCCGCTGCCACGCCGAGGTCGAGGTTGATGTGAGCGTTCATGCCCCCGATGACGTGCTGCAGGGCCAGAGCGGAACGGGGTGCCTCGAACACGACGCGCCACGAGCGGGAGATCTCCTGGCCGCTGTCGAAGCCGTCGGCCGCCTCGAGGTAGAGCCTGGCGAACGCGACGTCGAATCTCTCCATCCGCTCGCAGTCGTCGAACTCGCCACTCCTGATCCCCTCACGGACCCGAGCCGTGACCGACCGGTAGACGCACGCGAAGTAGCCCATGGGGTCCTCGGTCTCGAGGGCGCGGTCGATCCGGCGGTCCATGGCGGCCAGCGCGTCGTCGATAGTCTCCATGGGGTCAGTGTGGCCCACCCCGCCGCCCGGGCGGGGACTTGTCGTCTCGGCCTGACCGTTCAGGCAGGGTATGCGCTGACCTCGGTCGCCTTGACCGTCGCCCAGATCCGTGAGCCGGTCTGCAGCCGGAGGTTGGCGACCGAGGTTGTCGTCACCTCAGCGACGACCGGCTGGCCGTCGTCGGTGGCGAGCCGGACGCGGGCCAGCTGGCCGAGCACCTCGATGGCGGTGACGGTGGTGTGGAAGGCGTTTCGGGGTGATCCGAGGGGCAGCTCTGGATAGAGGGAGACGGCGGACGGGGCGAAGGTGATCCACGTCGGTCCCTCGTGGTCGACTCCGCTCGTGACGACCTGGCCGAGCACGGTCGAGACCGAGCTGTGGTCCAACGGATCGCCGGGATAGAGATTGAGCCCGACGACGTGCGCGACGTAGGCGTCCCGCGGCCGGGCGATGACATCGGCAGGGGATCCGCTCTGCACGACGCGGCCCTCGGCGATGAAGACAAGGTGGTCGGAGAGGGTGAGGGCGTCGAGCGGATCGTGCGTGACCAGGACGGTGACCCCGTCGAACTCCGCGAGGCGGTGTGCCAGGACGGCCCGCACCTCCGCCCGCGTCGTCGGGTCGAGCGCCGACAGCGGCTCGTCGAGGAGGAGGACGTCGGGGTCGGTCGCGAGCGCGCGGGCGAGCGCGGTCCGCTGACTCTGCCCCTGGGAGAGTCCCGCGGGTCGGCGCTCGGCGAGGTCGCCGATGCCGAGGGCGTCGAGCTCCTGCTGGGCACGCTCCCGGGCAGGTGCGCGGCGCATACCCCTGCTCCGTGGGCCGAAGGCGACGTTCTCGAGGGCGCTGAGATGGGGGAAGAGGAGGTGCTGGGCGGCGACGAGTCCGGTGCTGCGCTCCTGGGCCGGCAGGCCGGTGGAGTCGTCGGCCCACGTGCGGCCGCCGACGCGGACGTGGCCGGCGTGGAGGGGGAGCAGGCCGGCGATGGCGTCGAGCGCGGTCGTCTTGCCGGAGCCGTTCGGGCCGAGCAGGGCGACGACGGAGCCGGCTTCCGCTGCCAGAGTCAGGTCGGTCTCGAAGCTGCCGCGGCGGGCGACGATGTGCGCGTCGAGGGTCATGACATCCACCGTCCGCGGAGCAGGCCGAGAACCGCGATGGAGACGGCGAGCATCGCGATGGAGAGCGCGATCGCAGCCTGCGGGTCGGACTGGAGGGCGATATAGACGGCGAGGGGCGCGGTCTGGGTGCGGCCCTTGAAGTTTCCGGCGAAGGTGATCGTCGCGCCGAACTCCCCGAGGGCGCGGGCCCACGCCAGCGCCGCTCCGGCGGCGATGCCTGGCGCGGCCAGAGGCAGGGCGATCCGGGTGAAGACCCGCAGCGGTGAGGCACCCAGCGTGGCGGCGATCCGGTCGTAGCGCCGGTCGATCGAGCGCATCGCTCCCTCGACGGCGAGGACATAGAAGGGCAGTGACACGAAGAGCTGGGAGAGGACGACTGCCATGGGGGTGAAGGGGATCCGCCACCCGAAGGCCTCGAAGACCGGTGCGCCGACGATTCCGTTGCGCCCGTAGGCGAGGAGGAGGGCGACGCCGCCGACGACCGGTGGCAGGACGACCGGGACGGTGAGGATGGCGCGGGCCCAGGTGGCGAGGCGACCGGTGGCCTGGGCGAGTGCCCAGGCCAGTGGGGTGCCGAGGACGATGGCCAGGGTCAGCGTCGTGAGCGTCGTGATGAGCGAGAGCCGGATCGCCGGCCAGACGACGGGCGCGCGCAGGTGGGTGATCAGGCCACCCCAGTCGGTGCGGACGACGAGGCCGAGGAGGGGCAGGACGACGAGCGCCATGCCCAGTGCAGCGGGGACGAGGAGGATGCCACGGCCCCGGAAGGCCGACCTCACGGGAGGGTGAATCCGGCGTCGGTCAGTGCCTGCCGACCCTGCTCGCCGGCGACGAACTCGGCGAATCCCGTCGTGTGCGGGTCGGTGTTGAACCAGACGAGGGGGTAGTCCATGACGACGTTCTCCGCGTCCGGGATCTCCACGCCCTCGATCTCACCGGCGGTGACGACGTCGGACTTGTAGACGATCGCTGCGTCGGCCTCCTCGAGGGCCACCTTGGCGAGCGTCGCCTTGACATCGATCTCGCGGGAGGCTGGGGTCGGGGTGATTCCCGCTTTGGTGAAGGCCTCGTCGGCGGCCCTGCCGCACGGGACGGTTTCGGTGCACAGGACCGTGTCGATGTCAGCGCGGGCGAAGTCGGTCAGGGCGGTGATACCCGCCGGGTTCCCGGGCGGCACGGCGATCTCGAGAACGTTGTGGGCGATGAGCTCCTCGCCGCCGTCCGCTGCGTAGTTCTCGGGCAGGTGGTCGAGCGCGCCCCTTCCCGCGCTCGCATAGATGTCTGCCTCGGCGCCCTCGGCGATCTGCTGGGCCAGGGTCGTGCTCGACCCGAAGCTCAGGGCGATCGTCACCCCGTCGTGCTCGGCTTCGTAGTCCTCGGCGAGGCTCGTGAATGCCTCGGTCAGAGACGCTGCGGCGAGAACGGTCACGGTGGTCTGCTCGCTGGCCGCAGCATCCGCATCAGTGGTGTCACTGGAACCGCTCGTGCCCGAGGAGTCGCTGCCGCACGCAGCGAGGACGACCGCCAGGATCAGCCCGGCGCCGAGCCGCGTGGCCGTTCGCGAGCCGAATGAGCCCATGTTCCTTCGTGCACTCATGGGATCCCCACGATCACGTTGGTGGCCTTGATCGAGGCGATGGCGACCGACCCCGGCTCGAGGCCGAGCTCGTCGACCGCCTCCCTCGACATCAGCGAGACGACGCGGAACGGCCCGCACTGGAGCTCGACCTGCGCCATGACGGTGTCCTTGACGACCCGCGTGACAATGCCGCGCATCCGGTTGCGGGCCGACTCGTCCGTCACGGGTCCTGGTGACGCGGGGCTGGCGAGACCGGCAGCGACACGCGCCACGTCGGCCCCGTCGGCGACGAGTCGCCCGGAGTCGTCCTTGGTCGCCGGGAGCCGGCCGTTGTCGACCATCCGCCGGACGGTGTCGTCGGAGACACCGAGCAGATCGGCGACCTCGGAGATCCGCAACTGAGACATAGGAAGGACGATAGCACCGCATCTGCGGATTAGGGCGTGCAACAACCTGGTAATTGCCAGGTTGTGGCACGGTGAGAGTGGTGGGTCAGTCGTCGACCCACCAGCCGCGCGAGCCGCCGAACCAGTCGCTCGTATGGGTCCAGCCGGCGTCGAAACCGTACCGGGCACCGAGATAGGAGCCGACGACGGCGGCGCCGAGGTCATCGAGCTCGGGGGCGACGACCCTGCCGTCGACGCGGCGAGCCATCTGTTCGACGAAACGCGCCAGCCCGGGGTCCTCGCCGAGCCGGAAGAACGTCGCCTGAGCCCCGAGCCGTCGGGCTGCATCGAGCTCCTCGACGGTGCGCGCGATCGTCTGCGGGTGCGGGGGATAGTCGAACCAGGCGTGACCGTCGGCCATGAGGTGTGCCGTCGGCTCGCCGTCGGTGACGATGAGGAGCACGGGCTGCTCCCCGGAGTGCTTGCGGAAGTGCCGGTTCGCCAGGAGCAGGCCGTGGTGCAGGTTCGTCCCCTTGTCCCAGAGCGCGTCCAGCCCGGTGAGCTCCTCGATCGAGGTCGTCCGCGCGAACCGGCCGAAGGTGATGAGGCTGAGATGGTCACCCCGGAACCGCGTCGAGATGAGCTGGTGCAGGGCGAGGGCGGTCCGCTTCATCGGCACCCACCGCCCGTCCATCGCCATCGAGAACGACGTGTCGACGAGCAGAGCGACCGCCGAGCGGGTTCTCGCCTCGGTCTCGGTGACCTCGATGTCGCGCATGTCGATCTGTATGCCGCGCGCCGCATCCCGCCCCTCGGCCACGGTGCGGGTCACCGCGTTGGTGACGGTCCGGGTCACGTCCCACGGCTCGGTGTCGCCGAACTGCCACTCCCGGGAGGCCCCGCTGCGCTCGCCTGCTGCGCCGGCAAGACGGGAGTCGCGCTGACCCTGGCGGGTCGAGAGACGGTTCGTCGCGTCCCTGAGCAGCTCCTTGCCCAGTCGGCGCATCGCCTTGGGCGAGAGGCGCAGTGAGCCGTCGGAGTCGCGGTGCAGGTAGCCGCTGTCGCGCAGGGCCTTCTCGAGCTCGGCAAGGGTGCGTGCCTCGACGGCCGCATCGTCTCCGAGGTGCCGGGCGAGCGAGTCCAGGTCGATGTCGTCCATCCGGGCCCCCGGATAGGACTGGCTGAGCTGCTCGGCGAGAGCATCGAGATCGGCGACGTCCTGGAGGACTCCGGTTCCGTCACCGAGGCCGAGCCCCTGCTGGCCGGGCTGGCCACCGCGTCCTTCGCCGAACTGCTCCGACCCGCCCCAGTCCTCACCGGGCCGCAGCGCCTGAAGGTTGGCCCCGAGCTGTGCGAGGGACTGCGCCAGCTCGGGGGAGCCGAAGGCCTGGGCGGAAAGCTCCATGAGCTCGCGGCGCTGCTCCTCGGTCATGGAGTTGAGCATCCGCTGGGCTGCGGCCGACCTCTGCGCGAGGGCGTCGATGAGCTCCTCGACCGAGGAGGGCTGCTCGGGGAAGAAGTCCCCGTGCCCGTCCATGAAGCGCTCGAAGTCCTCGGTCGTGTCCTCCCCGCGAGCGTGCTTGTCCAGCAGCTCGTTGAGGTCGTCGAGCATGTCCTGGACGTGCTGCCGGTCGGCGTCGGTGGCGTTCTCGAGCGCCTGCTTCATGCCGGCGAACTGCTGGTCGAGCATCTCCCGACCGAGGAGGTCCTTGATCTGCTCGAAGGTCTGCCTGGCGTCGCCTGACTGCCAGTCATAGCTGCCGAGCTCGCTCACGGCTGCCGCCGTCGAGGCGGGCAGGGCGTCGAGCCGGGTCTCGCGAAAGGCCCGGTCGGTGTCGTCCATCGTCACGTCCCGTGCGAGCTGTCCGCGTTCCTGGAGGACTGCCGTGTCGAGCAGGTCGCGGATCTCGTCGAGGGTGCGGCCGAGGGAGTGGTTCTCGAGCAGGTCGCGTCGCTTCTGCGCGATCCGGCGGGCAAGGTCATCGAGTCCGGTGGTGGAGTGCCCGCCGCGCCGCAGGAACTCGCGCATCGCCCGTTCGGGCGAGGTGCCGGCCATGACGTCCTCACCGATCGCGTCCAGAGCCTCCGCGAGGTCGACGGGAGGTGCGAGCGGGTCCGGGCCGCCCGCATACCTCCCGTAGCGCGAGCGGCGCTGGAATCTCGGCGAGTTGGGACGCTCAGCCATAGACGGTCCGGTCCCCGTCGGAGTCCTTGGCGATCTTGCGGGCGAGGAATAGTCCCTCAAGGGCCAGCTCGATGGCGCTTGCCCGCTCACCGGCTGACTGCGCCCCGAACCGGTCGGCGATCTCGTCGTAGAGGTCGCTGTCACCGAGGTCCGGCAGCTCACCGAGCAGCTCCTCGCCGGTGACGTTCTCGCCGGTGACGACGAGGACGCCACCGTCCATCGCCTCGACGAGGGGCGCGAAGTCGATCCCGCGGAAGTGCTCCCGGACGGTCTCGGCGGTCGCGGTCCGCAGCAGGTGCTGGAGGTGGTCGCGTTCCCGACCCTCCTCGCCGGCCTCGAACTCGACCTTGCCGCCGAGCACGTCGACCGCGGTCTCGAGATCGACGACCCGCGCCACTGCCTCCGACTCGCCACGGACCGTCGCCCGGTGCAGCGCCGAGGCGGCCACGGTCTCGGCCCCCGCGATCGAGAAGCGCGCCGAGACGCCGGAGCGCTGGTCGACGGCGTTCGACCCCCGCAGACCCCGGGTGAACCTCGAGAGGATCTCGATGATGACGTCGGGGACGTCGGCGACAAGGTTGGCCTCCTGGCGGACCACGGCCACCTCGTCGGTCAGCTCCACCGGGTAGTGCGTGCGGATCTCGGCGCCGAAGCGGTCCTTGAGCGGGGTGATGATCCGGCCGCGGTTCGTGTAGTCCTCGGGGTTTGCGGACGCCACGACGAGGACGTCGAGAGGCAGGCGCAGGACATAGCCGCGGATCTGGATGTCGCGCTCCTCCATGACGTTGAGCATCGCGACCTGGATGCGCTCGGCGAGGTCCGGCAGCTCGTTGATCGCGACGATGCCGCGGTGGCTGCGGGGGATGAGCCCGAAGTGGATCGTCTCCGGGTCGCCAAGGCGGCGTCCCTCAGCGACGCGCATCGGGTCGACGTCGCCGATGAGGTCGCCGACGGAGGTGTCCGGCGTGGCGAGCTTCTCGCCGTAGCGCAGCGAGCGGTGCAACCAGGCGACCGGCAGGTCGTCGCCCTCGGCCGCCACCCGGCGCCGCGAGGCCGGCGTGAGGGGTGCGTAGGGGTGCTCGTTGAGCTCGCTGCCCTCGATGACGGGGGTCCACTCGTCGAGCA
>JAAYSB010000269.1 GCA_012518475.1 Intrasporangiaceae bacterium
CCCCGCCGGCCGACTCCAACGCGCGGCCGGGAGCGGCCAGGGTCATCGTCGCGGAATGCACGGCGCGGGCGACGAACACCCAGCAGACCACCCAGAGGGCCATGAGGAGGTCGGCGAGGATCTGCCGGGTTCGACGTGCCGGGAGGTCGGCATACAGCTTCATCACGCTGACTAGACTCGCACTGGGTGCGCTTCGGGCGCACGTCGGTCAGCAGCGACGACGCTGCCGACCCCGAGGATCGAAGGGTGAGCAGCGCATGAAGGTCGCAGTGCCCCGCGAGGTGAAGAACAACGAGTTCCGCGTCGCCATCACGCCTGTGGGGGTGCACGAGCTCGTCGAGCACGGGCACGAGGTCCTCATCGAGCAGGACGCGGGGATCGGGTCCGGAATCACCGACGAGGAGTACGAGGCAGTCGGTGCGCGCATTCTCCCCGACGCCGATGCCGTGTGGGGGGAGGCGGAGATGGTGCTCAAGGTCAAGGAGCCGGTACCCGAGGAGTATCACCGGCTCCGGGAGGACCTCACGCTGTTCACCTTCCTCCACCTTGCGGCTGAGGAGTCCCTCACCCGGCGCCTCCTCGAGGCGGGCACGACGGCCATCGCCTACGAGACGGTGCGCATGCCGAGCGGTCTGCTGCCGCTGCTGTACCCGATGTCAGAGGTCGCGGGGTGCCTCGCCCCCCAGGTCGGGGCCATGGCGATGATGAAGCCCCAGGGCGGCTCGGGCACGCTGATGGGTGGGGTCGCCGGAGTCGACAACGCCAAGGTCGTCGTCCTCGGCGCCGGCGTCGCCGGCCAGAACGCCGCGAACATCGCCATGGGCATGGGCGCCGACGTCACGGTGCTCGACACCGACCTCGAGAAGCTGCGGCTGTCCTACTGGCAGTTCGGCAACAGGGTCCGCCAGATCGCCTCCTCCACGCTCGCCATCCAGGAGGAGGTTCTCCGCGCGGATCTCGTCATCGGGACCGTTCTCGTGCCCGGCGCCCGCGCGCCGAAGCTCGTGGGCGACGACCTGATCCGGCAGATGCGGCCAGGCTCGGTCCTCGTCGACGTCGCGATCGACCAGGGCGGCTGCTTCGAGCACTCCCGGCCGACGACGCACGAGGACCCGACCTTCGAGGTCCACGACACGATCTTCTACTGCGTCGCGAACATGCCTGGTGCGGTCGCCCGGACGTCCACGTGGGGCCTGACGAATGCGACCCTCCCCTACGTCCTCACGATCGCCGACAAGGGATGGAAGGCTGCCCTGCGTGACGATCCGGCCCTGGCCGAGGGACTCAACACCCACGCGGGAAGGATCACGTATGCGGCGGTCGGCGAAGCCTTCGACCTGAGCGCAGCCGACCTGGACGAGGTGCTCAGCTGACCCGGCTCACTCAGCTGGAACGGGCTGTGCAGGACTGGCTCACTCACCTCGACATCGAGCGTGGTCTGGCCAAGCACACCCTGAACGCCTACCGCCGGGACCTCGGCCGGTATGTCCGGTATGCGAGCGCCCAGGGCATCTCCACCCCGGCCGACGTCACCGAGGACACGGTTGCCGGCTTCCTGAGTCACCTGCGCACCGGGGACGAGGAGCACAAGCCGCTCGCCGCCTCCTCGTCGGCCCGCTCGCTCGTCGCCGTCCGCGGCTTCCACAAGTTCCTCGCCGCGGAGGGGGAGACGCAGCACGACCCGGCCCAGGCCGTTCAGCCTCCGGCTCCGCCCGGTCGCCTGCCCAAGGCGATCTCCGTCGCGGAGGTCGAGCGCCTCCTCGAGGCCGCCTCCCTCGGCGACCCGCCGATCTCGCTGCGCGACCGCGCCCTCCTCGAGGTCCTCTACGGCACCGGGGCGCGGATCAGCGAGGCTGTCGGGCTGGATCTCGACGACGTCGACCTCGATGACGGCGTCGTGCGGGTCTTCGGCAAGGGCAGCAAGCAGCGGGTCGTCCCGCTCGGCTCCTACGGGGTGAAGGCCCTCGAGGAGTACCTCGTCCGTGCGCGACCGGCCCTGTCGACGGCCGGGGCCGGCACCCCTGCGATCTTCCTCAACCAGCGAGGACGTCGGCTGTCCCGCCAGTCGGCCTGGGCGATCATCCAGGCCGCGGGGGAGCGGGCCGGTCTCGACCACGTCTCCCCGCATACCCTTCGGCACTCCTTCGCCACCCACCTGCTCGACGGCGGTGCCGATGTCCGGGTCGTCCAGGAGCTGCTCGGTCACGCGTCGGTGACGACGACTCAGATCTATACCCTTGTCACCGTCCAGCAGCTGCGCGAGGTGTTCGCGCAGGCGCACCCGCGCGCCCGCTGACCGGCTGGGGACCACCGAGCCCGGCCCCCACAGCCGTGAATCGGCGGGGGTGCGCTGATAGTGTCGTCTGCGATCAGCGCGAGGCTGACCGTCGACGGTGTGAGAGGAACCCATTAGTGGCCTTCGAGGAGACCCCTGAGCAGGAGTCGGGAGCACCCAGAGGGGCTTACGAGGTCCTGCCGGGCACGGATGAGGCCGGCAACGGCACGCTCGGACCGACGGGGCGACCGCTCCCGTCGTTCCCGGTGCCTCAGCCGCTGGCCTCGCACGGACCGGCGCGGATCATCGCCATGTGCAACCAAAAGGGCGGCGTCGGCAAGACGACGACGACGATCAACCTCGGTGCCTCCCTCGCCGAGTACGGGCGCAAGGTCCTCATGGTCGACTTCGACCCGCAGGGGGCGCTGTCCGTCGGCTTCGGCATCCGCGCACACGAGCTCGACGTGACGATCTACAACCTGCTCGTCGAGCGCGGGCACGACGTCCGCGACGTCATCCAGCGGACCAACGTCGAGGGTGTCGACATCATCCCGGCCAACATCGACCTGTCCGCTGCGGAGGTCCAGCTCGTCGGCGAGGTGGCCCGCGAGCAGATCCTCGTCCGGGTGCTGCGCCCGGTGCTCGACGACTACGACGTCATCCTCATCGACTGCCAGCCGTCCCTCGGGCTCCTCACCGTCAATGCGCTCACCGCGGCGCACGGCGTCATCATCCCGCTCGAGTGCGAGTTCTTCGCCATGCGCGGTGTCGCCCTCCTCGTCGAGACGATCGAGAAGATCACCGACCGGCTCAACCCGCGCCTGGAGATCGACGGCATCCTGGCTACGATGTACGACGGGCGCACCCTCCACTCCAAGGAGGTCGTGAAGTCGGTCGTCGACCACTTCGGCGACCGGGTCTTCCACACCGTCATCAGCCGGACCGTGAAGTTCCCGGATGCGACGCTCGCCGCCGAGCCGATCACGACGTATGCGTCGACCCACAGTGGCGCCGCCGCCTACCGGCAGCTGGCCAGAGAGCTCATCGCCCGTGGCGGAGCAGCCTGACCAGATCACCCCAGGTGGGGTGATCACGAAGCGGTCACCGGAGCAGACCTTCGAGGTGCACCTCGACGTCTACTCGGGTCCCTTCGACCTGCTCCTCGGACTGATCGCCAAGCACAAGCTCGACATCACCGAGATCGCCCTGGCGACGGTCACGGACGAGTTCGTCGCCCACATCCGGGCCCAGCAGGCCGCCGACACCGAGTGGGACCTGGGTCAGGCCACCGAGTTCCTTCTCGTCGCAGCCACCCTGCTCGACCTCAAGGCCGCCCGGCTGCTCCCGCAGCGTGGCCCGGAGGACGACGAGGACCTGGCACTCATCGAGGCCCGGGACCTGCTCTTCGCGAGACTGCTCCAGTACCGCGCTTTCAAGGACATCGCCCGCGCCTTCGGGGAGCGGATGAGCACCGTCGGACGGATGACCGCTCGGCAGGCAGGTCTGGAGCCCCAGTTCGCCCGGCTGCTGCCCGAGCTCGTCATGACGATCACCCCCGAGCAGCTCGCGATGATCGCGGCTCGGGCGCTCACGCCGAAGGTCGCCCCGACCGTGGGCCTGGACCACCTCCACAATCCGACGGTCAGTGTGCGCGAGCAGGCGGCCATCATCGGCGCCCGGCTCCGGTCCGAGCGCGTCTGCTCCTTCCGTACCCTGGTCAAGGACGCCGACAGCACCCCCGTCATCGTCGCCCGGTTCCTCGCGCTGCTCGAGCTGTTCCGCGACGCGCAGATCGCCTTCGACCAGGCCGAGGCGCTCGGCGAGCTGACCGTCCGATGGACCGGCTCGGACCAGGGAGCGATCGACGTCGGCGACGAGTTCGACGAG
>JAAYSB010000270.1 GCA_012518475.1 Intrasporangiaceae bacterium
CGGAAGCGGCCCGGCCCCCGAGTCGATGACGAAGTCGGTCACCCGCCCCACCGGAGTGGTGCGGCCGAACAGCGCCGCCTCCTCCTCGATCTGGGCCCGACCCTTGTCGAGGGAGAGCTTGTCGAAGCCGGGTCCGGGTAGAGCGTTGAGGAGCCGGAGGGCGGCGCCGACCTCGGGATAGACGGTCTGGCCGTCGATCTCCTCGAGGGGTCCGGCGATGCGTCGCTGGGCCGACTCCGGGAGTCTTCCAAGGGCACCGAGAACACCCCGGGACACCGCAGACATGAAGGTCATGGTGCAGTGTCCCAGAGCTTGCCGGTCGGGTGGCCGTTCGTCGACGTCCGGCTCCAGCGGCCGCGTCGGTGTTCGTCTCGCGGATGGCCTGCCGTCACTGCCGTCACTGAGAAGCCGCGGACGGCTGCGTCGACCTCCGCTCAAGCGGCCTCGCCTCCCGTACCCTGGCTCACTGTGACCGCCACCCTCGACTGCGCCTACTGGGAGGCAGGCCGCTGCCGATCGTGCACGCTCATCGAGACCCCGTATGCCCGCCAGCTGGCCGACAAGGACGCTGCCACCCGGGCCCTGCTCCCGATGATCCCCCACGCGGTGTGGGAGGCACCTCAGCAGAGCCGCCCGGACCACTTCCGCAACAAGGCCAAGCTCGTCGTCGGCGGACGTCCAGGATCGGTCACGGTCGGCATTCTCGACGGTCGCCGGGAGGGGGTCGACCTGCGCGACTGCCCGCTCCACGAGGAGGGCCTCCACGACGCCATCCACCGCACCGCCGACATCCTCGACGAACTGCGCCTCATCCCGTACGACATCCCAGCCCGGCGTGGCGAGCTGAAGTATGTGCTGCTCACCCACTCCCCCACCGGCGAGCTCATGCTGCGCTTCGTCCTGCGCACCGGGCACCATCTGGAGCGGCTCCAGACATCACTTCCCGAGATCGTGCGGACCCTCCCCGAGGTGCGGGTCGTCTCGGTCAACCTCCACCCGGAGCACAAGGCCGTGCTCGAGGGTGACGAGGAGGTCCTCCTCACCGAGCAGGACACCCTCCCGATGACGGTCAACGACATCACGCTCCATCTCGGGGTGCGCAGCTTCTTCCAGACCAACACCGCGGTTGCGGCCGCTCTCTATCGCACCGCCCAGGAGTGGACCGACCAGCTCGACCTCAGCACCGTCGCCGACCTGTTCTGCGGGGTGGGCGGATTCGCGCACCACCTGGCCGGACCCGGCCGCGAGGTCACCGGCGTCGAGATCTCGACCGAGGCGATCGACGCCGCGCGGCGGACTGTCACGCCGCACGAGGTACGGTTCGTCGCCGGCGATGCCACCGCATACCTCATCGGCAGCGGGACGGCCGACCTCGTCGTCGTCAACCCGCCCCGGCGCGGCATCACGACACTGGCAGCCGACCTGGACGCGAGCGCGGCCCGATATGTCCTGTACTCGAGCTGCAACGCGCGCTCCCTGGCGACGGACCTGGCCGCGATGCCGTCCCTGCGGCCGGTGCGGGCACGGCTGTTCGACATGTTCCCGCAGACCGGCCACAGCGAGATCCTCACTCTGCTGGAGCGCGACTGAGCCGGTGGCGAATAGGCTCGACGGATGAACCAGCCACAACAGCCGAAGTATGCGATCACCGTTCCTCCGGACGTTCTCGCCGGCGTCCCCGTCGACTTCGCCGGGGTGTGGCGGACGAACGAGACACTCGTCCTCGACTTCAACGTCCAGTCCGAGCCGCTCTCCCCAGGGCCGGACGGCGCACCGACGATCAAGGGTGTGACTGTCGCCCGCGTGCGCGTGCCGGTGGCGCAGGGGTTCGAGCTCATGCGGGCGCTCAACACCCAGCTCACTGCGTGGGAGAAGGAGCACCCCAACCGCACGAGCTGATCGTCGGGATCCGCCCCGCCCGGTCCTCGAGCTATTCGTCCACGCCGAAGAGGGCCGGATCGCCGGCGCCGACCCGGTCGATGACGGCTGTGCCGTCGGTGAAGTCGACGACGGTCGTCGGCTCAGCCCCGCACTCCCCCTCGATGACGACGTCGACGAGGTGGCCGAGCTCGTCGTTGACGATCCAGCCCTCCGTCATCGGCTCGGACTCGCCGGGCAGGAGGAGGGTCGAGGAGAGGATCGGTTCGCCGAGCTCGGCCAGGAGCGCTGAGACCACCCGGTGGTCGGGGAGGCGGACGCCGACCGTCTTCTTCTTCGCGTGCAGCAGCCGACGCGGCACCTCCTTCGTCGCCGGAAGGATGAAGGTGAACGGGCCGGGCGTGGCCGCCTTGATCGCGCGGAAGACGGAGTTGTCGATGAGGACGAACTGGCCGAGCTGGGCGAACGAGGCACAGACGAGGGTGTAGTGGTGCCGGTGGTCGAGCCGCCGGATGCTGGCGATGCGTTCCTTGCCCTCCTGGTTGCCGAGTGCACAGCCGAGCGCATAGCCGCTGTCCGTCGGATAGGCGACGAGCCCGCCGTCCCGGATGATGTCGACCGCCTGGCCGATGAGACGGGGCTGAGGGTCGACCGGGTGGATGTCGAGATAGCGGGCCATCACCCGATCCGCATCTCGACCGCGGTCCCCAGCGAGACCGTGCGCGACACCGTGCACAGCCGGTCGTGGGACATCTCGACCGCCTTGGGCAGCATGTCGCGTGCGCGGTCCCCCTCCTCACCCTCAGGGAAGCGCACGGTGAACGTCACGACGAGGTCGGTCATGTGATTGCCGCGCTCGGCGTCGCTGGTCTTCTCGCCCTCTGCCGCGGCCTCGAACTCGATCGGCTCGGCGCGGCGGCTGGTGATGTGGTCGACATCGACGGCCGAGCAGCCCGCGATCGCCGCGAGGAGCAGCTCGACCGGGGTGAAGTCGGCGCTCTCGCCGGAGCCGATGCTGATCGTGCCGCCTCGCACGTTGGTCGCCTCGTAGCGTCCGAGCGACGAGCGGGTCATCGAGACCCGGCGGTGTCCCGGCCCGGTTCCGCCGGTGGGCTCGGGCTGTGACTGCGACGAGCTGCGCTCTGTTGCCATACCCGCACCCTAGATCACAATGTGGGGTATGCGTCGCGCCGCTCTCCCTGCCACCACCCCACTCGCCGGTCGCCTCATCCTCGTCCGCCACGGCCGCACCGAGTGGTCGGAGAACGGTCGCCACACCGGAGTGACAGACCTGCCGCTCCTCCCCGAGGGCGAGGAGGACGGCCGGCGGCTGGGCCGGCGGCTGGAGGAGTACGACATCGCGGTGGCGCTGACCTCTCCGCGTCAGCGAGCCCGGCGCACTGCCGAGCTCGCGGGATTCGGCACCGCCGAGGTGGATGAGGATCTCGTCGAGTGGGACTACGGCGGCTACGAAGGCAGGACGACGCCGCAGATCCGCGAGGAGGTCGGGTACGACTGGACCGTCTTCGAGCACGGGGTGGTGCCGGGGCAGACGCCGGGCGAGACGGTCGAGGAGGTCGCGGCGCGGGCCTCACGGGTCATCGCCCGGGTCCTGCCCACCCTCGCGGAGCGGGACGCGGTGCTCTTCGGGCACGGGCACGCACTGCGCGTGCTGGCGGCGACCTTCCTGCGCCGCGAGCCGCGCTTCGGCGCACACCTCGTCCTCGATGCCGGCGCGCTGTGTGTGCTCGGCGAGCGGCGGGAGCAGCCGGTCATCCGGCTGTGGAACGGCTGACGGTCAGGGCACGCGCCAGAGGTGGACCGGCACATTGGTGTGCATGTTCTCGACATAGAGCTCGAGCATGCGTCGTAGGGCACTGGCCCGGTCCTCCCCGGCCTCCTCGAGGGCTGCGACCGTGTCGGACTGCCACGTCGCGCCGTTCTTCCCTGCGGTCGCCCGGCCCTCGATGACGGTCAGATAGCGGTCGATCACCGTGCTCGAGACCCCCCAGTCAGCCAGCCCCTCATGGGCCATCGGGAGGAGGTGGCGAAGCACGAGCTCGTCGACACCGACCTCACCGAACCCGGGCCAGTAGACACGGGCCTCGATGCCGCGTCGGGCGCACTCGCGGAAGTTCTGCTCCGCGGCGGCGAAGCTCATCTGCGTCCACACCGGGCGGTCCTCGTTGGCAAGGGTGCGGACCAGCCCGTAGTAGAACGCCGCGTTGGCCAGGACGTCGCGCAGGGTGGGGCCGGCCGGCAGGACGCGGTTCTCGACCCGCAGGTGCGGCTTGCCACCGACGGTGTCATAGATCGGCCGGTTCCATCGATACACCGTGCCGTTGTGCAGACGCAGCTCAGCGAGCTCCGGAGCGGCGCCCGACCCCAGGACCGCGACCGGGTCCTCGTCGGAGGTCTCGGCCAGGAGCGCGGGGAAGTATCGGACGTTCTCCTCGAACAGGTCGAAGATCGAGGTGATCCAGCGCTCCCCGAACCACACCCGTGGTCGCACACCCTGGTTGCGCAGCTCGATGGGTCGGGTGTCGGTGGCCTGCTTGAAGAGCTCGATGCGGGTCTCCGCGTGGAGCCTGCGGCCGAAGAAGAAGGGACTGTTCGCGGCCATGCCCAGCTGTGGGCCGACGATCGCCTGCGCAGCGTTCCAGTAGTTCGCGAACTCGGTCGGCGCCACCTGGATGTGCAGCTGGACGGAGGTGCACGCCGACTCGGGAGCAATGGAGTCCGAGTAGGTTGCGAGCCGCTCGCCGGTCGGGCCCTCGATGTCGAGATAGATGTCCTCACCGCGGGCGAAGAAGATCGAGTCGTTGAGCGCGGTGTACCGGTTGTTGTCGGAGATCCAGTCCCCGGCGAAGTGCTCCGGCATGATCGTCGGCAGGATGCCGATCGGCACGATCCGGGCCCCGACCTGCTGGGCGCGGTTGTCGGCGTTGGTGAGCGACTCCCGCAGCTCCTCCTCGAGCGCGAGTGCCTCGTCTCCCGGCAGCGGCCGAGGATCGACATTGAGCTCGATGTTGTACTGCGCCAGCTCGGTCTGGTAGTCGGGATCGGCGATGTGCTCGAGAACCTCGGCGTTGCCGAACTTCGGCTGGTAGGCCTCGTCGACGAGGTTGAGCTCGATCTCGAGCCCGGTGAGCGGCTTGTCGAACTCGAACTGGCTGCCGGCGAGCATCTCCTCGAACACGTCGAGGTTCTGGCGGACCTTCTCGCGGTACCGCTGGCGTTCCTCGCGCGTGTAGCTCTGGGCGCTCACTTCCGTTCCCATGCCCCCGATCCAACCAGAAACACGGGCTTTCCGTGGTTCGCGGGTGCTGTTCGGCTCAGGAGGCGCCGACACACGCGGGCAGGTCCGAAGGTCTGTCAGTGGGCTCTGGCAGCCTGCTGGTATGCGGTTCCTCCACACCTCCGACTGGCATCTCGGCCGGGCCTTCCACCAGGTCGGCCTGCTCGATGCCCAGCGGGCCTATATCGATCACCTGGTGGAGGTGGTCCGCTCCGAGGGCATCGATGCCGTCCTCATCTCAGGGGACGTCTACGACCGCGCGATGCCGGGATCGGAGACCGTCGAGCTGCTCAGTGACGCCCTGGTCCGACTGGTCGACGCCGGCTCGGAGGTCGTCATCTCCAGCGGGAACCACGACTCTGCGGTCCGGCTGGGATTCGCCGCCGAGCTCCTCGAGCGGTCCGGCGTCCATCTGCGCACCTCGGTGGCCGACCTGACGCGCCCGGTCCTCATCAAGGACTGCGCCGTCTATCCGGTCCCCTACCTCGAGCCGCGCCTCGTCGCGGAGGGACTCGAGGCTGAGGCCACCCACGCCGCGGTGCTGCGATCGGCGCTGGACCGTCTCCCGCCGGGAGGTCTGGTCGCCGGGTCGACGACGAGTGTGATCATGGCGCACACCTTCGTCACCGGCTGCGCCACGAGTGACTCCGAGCGCGACATCCTCTCCGGAGGGCTCTCGGCAGTGCATCCGGACACCTTCAACGGGTTCTCCTACGCCGCGCTCGGGCACCTCCACGGCCGTCAGCAGGTCAGCGAGACGGCGCACTACTCCGGTTCCCCCGTGGCGATGTCGTTCAGCGAGGTGAACCACACCAAGGTGACTCTCCTCGTCGACCTCACCGCGGCCCGGGCGGCCGTCGAGCCGATCGCGGCCCCGGTCCACCGGCGGCTCGCGACACTGCGCGGCACCATCGACGAGGTGCTCACCGGCGCGGAGTTCGACCATGCCGAGGACGCCTGGTGCCAGATCACCCTCACCGATCCGGTTCGGCCGCGGGCGGCGATGGACCGGCTCCGCACTCGGTTCCCCGGAGCGCTCGAGCTGAAGTTCGACCCAGTGGGCGCGGTGGCGGTCCCCATGACCTACGCCTCTCGGACCTCGGCCCGCACCGATCTCGAGGTGTGCTGCGACTTCCTCGGCCATGTGCGCGGCGGAACCGCAGCCACCGACGCGGAGCAGGTTCTGCTCGACGAGGCGCTGGGCCGCTCGCGGGAGTCCAGGGACCGGCGGGAGGACGAGGGACAGGCGGGTGCCGCATGAGGATCCACCACCTCTCCGTGGCCGGCTTCGGTCCGTTCGCGGACACCGTCGCCGTCGACTTCGACGACGTCAGCGCCGCAGGCCTCTTCCTCATCCACGGGGCCACCGGTTCCGGCAAGACCAGCCTCCTCGACGCCATCTGCTTCGCGCTGTTCGCCGACGTGCCCGGTGCACGCACGCGCAAGGCCCTGTCGAGCCACCACGCACCGGAAGGCACCCAGCCGGTCGTCAGTCTCGACTTCACCGCAGGCGGACGTCGCTTCCAGATTCAGCGCAGTCCGGAGTTCGAGCGCCCCAAGACCAGAGGCACTGGGCTGCGGAAGATGCCGGCCCAGGTCACCCTCCAGGAACGGATCGGCGGGTCCTGGACGGCGGTGTCGACCCGGCACGACGAGGTCGCCCAGATCCTGCACGACGTGCTGAACATGGGTCTGCAGCAGTTCGCCAAGGTGGTCGTCCTCCCTCAGGGCGATGTCTCGGCCTTCCTGCGCTCCTCACCGGAAGACCGCCGGGTCCTCCTCGAGAAGCTCTTCGACATCTCCACCTTCACCGACGTCGAGTCCTGGCTCGCCGATGAGCGTCGCCGGACTGCCGCTGAGGTGACCAGCGCGATGGGGCTCATCGACGCAGATCTGGACCGCCTCGATGCCCTGCTCGCGGATTCCGACGACGACTCGTGGCGCTCTCTCCCACTCGACGAGGTGCCCACCCGGCTGCAGGAGTCGTGGGAGGAGCTGCACGACACGGTCGGATCCCTTCTCACGGCCGCCGACGAGGCCGAGCTGGCCTGCGGTCAGGCCGCAGCTGCTCTGGCCGAGGCCCGCAGCGTGATCACGGCGCGAGACCGGGGCATCAGCGCTCAGCACGTCGTGGCCGCCGCCACCGAGCAGGCCGAGGAGATCGCCTCCCTGCGCACCGTACTCCGCCGTGCCCGCGACGCCGAGGCTGTCTCCGGTCACCTCGCCGGGGTCGACACCGCCGAGCGTGACGAGGCGGCCGCCCGCACGACTGCGGCCGGGTTGGGCGCCGGGGAGGACCTTGACCTGGCCCGCACTGAGGCGGCTGCTGCCCTCGCCCTGCTGCGGGCCG
>JAAYSB010000271.1 GCA_012518475.1 Intrasporangiaceae bacterium
CCCGGCCCGTCTTGACGCCGGAGTGGAGGCGACCGCGACGACGAGCCCCGCCGGCGCAATCCTTGCGAGCACCGATGCGGCCCGGGCTCTGCTCGCGCGGGACGGGACGGGACTACTCGACGAGGCGATCGCGATCGTGCGTGCAGCCCGCGAGCGGCTCGCGGAGGTGCCCGGACTGGTGATCCTCGATGGGCCGGACGTGGACCCCCTCAAGCTCGTCCTCGTGCTGCCGGGCACCGGTGCGGACGGCATAGCCGTTGAGCAGGACCTCATCTCCGGCGGGATGCCGGTCGAGTCCGCCGACCGTGACGTCCTCATCCCTATGGTCGCGCTCGCCGACTCCAGCGAGACGGTGCGGCGGCTCGTCGACACTCTGGTCGGGTCACTCGAGCGGCACCGTGGTGAGCCACGTCCGGTGGTCAACGCCGCCGCCTATGCCGTCGACCCAGTGACCGTGCTCCCGCCGAGGGAGGCATTCTTCGCCGAGGCACGCCCGGTCCCGATCGCCGACGCCTTCGGACGGGTATGCGCCGAGCTGGTCGCCCCCTATCCCCCAGGCATCCCGGTGCTCGCCCCCGGCGAAGAGGTCACCGAGTCCGCGCTCGCGGCTCTGCAGGCAGCCCGCGCGGCAGGTGTGCGTATCGCGTATGCCGCCGACTCGAGTCTGGCGACGCTGCGCGTGGTCCGCTGACTCCCTCGCGGCCGTCCTCGGCTGGCAGCACATGGGCGACGATGTGTGGACCGGACTCGTGATGTTCTGGCGGGGCATCTCCGTGCGGGAGGTCACGGGCTGCCGGTTCGCAGTGATACTGGATGCATGACCTCACCCCGGTACAGCGCGGGGCTGCTCCCCTACCTCGTCGACGAGGAGGGCACGCAGGTGTTCCTCGGCCACATGGGCGGTCCGTTCTGGGCGCGCAAGGACGAGGCGTCGTGGTCGGTCGTCAAGGGGATGTACGACCCCAGTGAGGAGGACGCGCTGAGCGCGGCGAAGCGCGAGTTCCGGGAGGAGATCGGCGTTGAACCCCCCGCTGGCGAGGCTCTTTCCCTCGGTGAGCTGCGCGCCTCGCGAAAGCTCATCACCGTGTATGCCGTGCCCTCCGACTCCTCACTCGCCTACGTCGGCAGCAATGTGGTCTCGATCGAGTGGCCGCCGCGGTCGGGCAGGATGGTCGAGTTCCCCGAGACGGACCGCGCTGCCTGGATACCGCTCGAGGAAGCCCGCCGCCTCATCGTCCGCGGCCAGCTGCCCATCCTCGACCGTCTGGAGCACTTGGTCGATCCAGGATCGCCAGGCGTGGGTGCGCGAGATGACGCGACGCCCTGCTGACGGTCTGGGCAGA
Source organism: Intrasporangiaceae bacterium (assembly GCA_012518475.1). Taxonomy (GTDB): domain Bacteria; phylum Actinomycetota; class Actinomycetes; order Actinomycetales; family Dermatophilaceae; genus F2B08. The sequence goes on from JAAYSB010000271.1 coordinate 1,344, forward strand.
CCTAGGCGTCGAGGGGGACCTGGACCACGCTGCGTTCGGCCTGATCCTCCTCGGGGATCTCCTCCTCGAGGGGTGGCCGTATCTTGCGTAGGACGACGGCAGCGACGGCCAGCGCTACCAGGACGACACCGAGGCCGATCACACCTCGCTCGGTGACCGCGAAGGCGATGTAGCCGAGGAGTGCGACGACAGCACCGAGCATCGCGTACGGCAGCTGTGTCGTGACATGGGTGATGACGTTGCTGCTGGCGCCGGTGCTGGACAGGATGGTCGTGTCGCTGATCGGGGAGCAGTGGTCCCCCCAGACTGCACCGGCGAGCACCGCGCCGAAGGCTGCGAGAAGGAGTTCGTCCCCGCCCTCGACGTTGTTCATGATCTGACCGGCGACGGGTAGCAGGATGCCGAATGAGCCCCAGGACGTGCCGGTGGAGAAGGCCATGGCGCCGGCGAGGACGAACATGAGCGGGATGAGCCAGGCGGCCGACAGGCCACTGCTCTCGACGAGTCCACCAAGGAATTCCCCGGTGCGGAGGGAGGCGATGAGATCCCCGAGCATCCAGGCGAGGATGAGGATCACGACGGCCGGGAGCATCGACTTGATGCCCTCCCAGACGCCCTTCCCGAGGGTGCTCGCCGAGAACCGCGGGTTACTCGAGGTGTAGCGCAGGTAGTAGTACAGCGCAGAGCCGAGACCGAGGATGCCGCCCCAGATCAGGGCCTCGCTGACGTCGGTCTCGGCGAGGATGTCCATCACCGCCCACGATCCGCCGGCGGAGTACCCGGTCCAGACGATGCCGGCCATGACTCCGAGGACGAGGAGGACGAAGGGGATGATAAGCGCCCGCATCGCGCCGGGGTGGTGCACCGGCAGGTCCTCGGCGATCTCCCCGGGGATCTCCTCGCCCGGTTTGTATGTCCTGCCCTCGGTGATGGCCCGGTGCTCCTCGCTGCGCATGGGGCCGAAGTCCAGCCGAAGCCCGATCGTGATCCACACGATGCTCACGGCCGCGATGGCGTAGTAGTTCAGGACCGCTGCTCCGAGGAAGCCTTCGACACTGCTCACCGTGAGTGCAGACGTGGCGATGATGGGCGTCATGATGCCGATGATGCTCGCGCCCCAGCTCGAGAAGGGCGCGAGGACTGCCACAGGCGCCGAGGTCGAATCAATGAGGTAGGCAAGCTTGGCTCGAGAGACGTGGTACCGGTCGGTCACGGGTCGGGACACCTGGCCGACGGCGAGGGCGTTGAAGTAGTCGTCGATGAAGATGACCACGCCGAGAACACCGGGAAGGATCGTTGCGCCCCGGCGGCTGTGGATCCGCTTCATCGCCCAGTCGGCGAAGGCCAGTGTCCCACCCGACATCATGACCAGCGCGGTCACAACCCCGAGCATCAGGGTGAACAGCAGGATGTAGACGTACCAGGTGTTGATCCACCCCTCGTCCCAGAAGATTGCGGCGAAGGCGTTCCAGGTGAGACGAAGAGTCTCAAGTGGATGGGCGTCGGCGACGAGGAGCGCGCTGGCCAGCACACCGGCGCCAAGGCTGAGCAGCACCCGCCGGGTTGCGATGACCAGCCCGATCGCCAGCAACGGCGGCAGGATGGTCAGGATCGGATAGCTGTCGGTCACGGCACCCTCCTTGAATCCCTGACAAATCTAGCCCGTTCACTCGCCCAAGGGCGCTCCGGCAGTGTGGGAAGAGATACGGATGGAGTGTGCCCCGCGGACTCCGTTGAAGTCTGCGGAGAGTACCGATCTTGTTATCGCCGGAGCCCCGGAGGCATTTCGAGACCCGTCACCCTTGGGCGCGCTAGGCTCGCGGTATGGGGCTCCGCGACGCTCAGCTCACCGAAGGTGAACACATCGTTCTCAGTCTGCGCACTCACCTCAAGGCGCTGTTCTCGGCACTGATCTGGGGATTGCTGCTCCTGGCCGCATTCCTTGTCATCTGGTGGGTGATGCGTGACAGAGATGGCTACGGCGTCGCCGTGTGGGTAGCCGGGGCTGTGGCGCTGGGACTCGCGGTCTGGCTCGTCCTCACGCCACTGCTCCGGTGGGCGACCGAGCGGTACACCGTCACCAATCGGCGGGTGAGCCACCGTCACGGTGTCATCACCCGTCGCGGGCGGGATATCCCGCTCCACCGGATCAACGACATCTCGATGGAGCGCGGCCCCCTCGACCGCCTCCTGGGGTGCGGAACCCTCGTCATCTCCGATGCGACACAACAGCACGGCATGATTCTCAACGACGTCCCCGACGTCGAGCGGGTCCACGTCCGGCTTCAAGAACTCCTCTACGCCTCCGACGACGGCTCGGATGACGGCGAGTGGCCACCGAACGAGCCTCCGCGCACACACCGGCGTTGACGGACCGACACCGTCCGCTACAACGCCCCCGAGATCTTCCCAGTCAAGCCCGCAGCCGAAACCGGGCTCGTCCGAGAACACGAACTCAGCCTCTCGGCAAAGTGGCTATCCCCCGCCCTGCGGCACCTCGTGGACCGCCACATGCTGCTCGGCGAGTTTGCACAACGCTGGCTCACCCGCCGCGACCTCAAGCCGCGCACCCCCGAGCGTGCCCGGCGTGCTCTCGATCGCCCGGCCACACGAGATCAGGTCTGACCGCTTCAAGGAAGTCGCCCGCGGGAGCCGGAGTCAGCCGGTGACTCCCGCGTCGCGCGCCAGTGAGACTGCGTGCGAAGAACCGCAGCCGCGCGGGCGCCGCATCGAGGTCAGCGTGGTCAGGCTCCGCAGCGCCAGCCGACGACCCTGCTGCTTCGACCTCTCGTCGTGCACCGACCCCGAGGTCGCCCAGCGCCACAGCTCATCGAGCCCGACCGCTGACCTCACGCGCCTCCTGGGGTGCGCGTCAGGCGGCCCAGCAGCGCGGTCGCCTCGTCGTTGTCAGGATCGAGCTCGACGGCGCGGCGCACGTGCTCCAGCGCGAGCTCCCGCCGACCGTCGATGCTGTGGGCCCAGCCCGTCATGAGCCACTGCCCGGCAGCGTCGGGCTGGACGAGGCGCCACAGCTCGAGCAGGGGCCAGGCGAGGTCGGTCCGGTGCATCTCGATGACCCCCCACACCGCGTCCTCGAACCGGTCCGGGTCGAGGTCGACGGTCAGGGGGTCCTCGCCCGCAAGACGGTGATAGAGGTCCGCGGCAGCTCTCACACCGCTGTCCCGGAGCGCCGGGCCCAGCGGGACGGCGACCGGCGGCACCGGGCAGCTGCGGCAGGTCCTGCCCGTACAGCACGTCGAGAACGGCCTTGGTGATCAGAGGCGGTTTCTTGTGGTGGGCGATACTGGGTTTGAACCAGTGACCTCTTCCGTGTCAAGGAAGCGCGCTACCGCTGCGCCAATCGCCCGAGTTGTGTAACTCGTGTGGTGATCGTGACTCACCAGAGTCGAGGTGGAGACGGGATTTGAACCCGTGTAAACGGCTTTGCAGGCCGCTGCCTCGCCTCTCGGCCACTCCACCGTGAAGGCGGTCTAGAAACCTTCCGAGCGGATGACCGGCCTCGAACCGGCGACCTCAACCTTGGCAAGGTTGCGCTCTACCAACTGAGCTACATCCGCGTGCGCCCCGTCGCTGGGGTGCGAGGACAGACATTAGCAAGTGCCTGCCGTGATTCCAAACCGAGGCACGCCGCCCGCCGCTCACGAACCGTTGCGCCGGCCCACCCGGTTGCGGATCCCGTTGACGACTCGGACCCGGCGGGACATGACCTGGCGCTCGATCGCGGTCTCCACCTCGTCACTGAGGTCGCCATTCTCGTCGCGGGCCATCGGGACGTCGAGCCAGTCCTCGAGGGATTCCTTCGCGCTCTCCTCCTGAGGCCGTCGACTCACCCAGCTGCGGAGCCGCTCGGCGAAGCTGCGCTCGTCCTGCACCGGGTACAGGTGACGCACGGCCGCATTCAGCCCGGCCCCGATGAGGACGGCGATCGCGAGGAAATACAGCCAGATGAGGATGACGATCGGTGCCGAGAGCGGCCCGTAGATGGAGGATCCCCCGAGAGAGCCGGCGATGACGCCGCGGACGACGAAGGACGACAGGACCCAGATGGCCAGGGTGAGCAGCGCCCCCGGCACGTCCCGGAGCCACCGCTCCCGGACCGGCGTCGAGACGTGGTACAGACTCGTCAGACTGGCGACGGTCAGCAGCGTGACGACGGGCCAGTAGAACCAGCGCAGGAAGCCCCACTGCTCGGGAAGGATCTGGCCGATGAGGCTCGGGCCGACGAGGACGAGTGGGATCGTGACGATCCCGACGATGAGCGCGAGGACATACAGCGAGAACGACAGCGCCCGCTGCGGGACTATCCCCCGCACCCCCGACTGTCCGTACATGATCGAGATCGTGTCGACGAAGACATTCAGGGCCCGCGAACCGGACCACAGCGAGAGAAGGAAACCGACCGAGATGAGGTCGGCACGCCCCCCGCGCATGACGCTCTCGATCGTCGGGATCAGCGTCGACGCGATGACGTCGTCGGTGAGGAACCGCTCCGCCCACGAGAGGATCCCCTGACGCACCTGGTCCACGGCAACGTCCCCGACCCAGCCCCCGACATACCCCAGTCCGGCGAACAGTCCCAGGATGAGCGGCGGCAGCGACAGCAGCGCGAAGAACCCCGCCTCGGAGGCCAGCCCCGTGACGCGGTAGCGCAGGCAGACCCGGATCGTCTCGACGAGCAGCTTCCAGCCCGCGACGAGACCCGGCAGACGCCGCATGGCGTCGTTGCCCTCCCGCACCGCGGACCCGATCACGCTCACAAACACACGGTATGCGGCGGCACGCCTCCCGTGCGGGAGGCGTGCCAGTCCGTGACCTGCGCGTGACCTGCGGGTCACGCGAGACCGGTCAGGTCGCGGCCAGCCGCTTCTTCTGCTCCTCGACGTCGAAGTCCGCCTCCGGCCACTGCGGATCCAGCTCGGTCAGGTGCTCGATGACGAGGTTCATGACGGCGAGCCGCGCATACCACTTCCGGTCGGCAGGCACGACGTACCAGGGCGCGTGAGCGGTCGAGCACTTCGTGATCGCCGCCTGGTACGCCTCCATGTAGTCGCCCCACAGGGCCCGCTCGTCGACGTCACCGGGATTGAACTTCCAGTGCTTGTCGTCCCGTTCGAGTCGCTCGGCAAGGCGCTCCTTCTGCTCCTCGTTGCTGATCGCGAGCATGACCTTGATGACGGTCGTGTCGTCGTCGACGAGCTCCTGCTCGAAGGCGTTGATCTCGTCGTACCGGGCGCCCCACTGCTCCGGCGGCACGAGGTTGCGCACCCGCACGATGAGGACGTCCTCATAGTGGCTGCGGTCGAAGACCCCGATGATCCCCGGCTCCGGGAGCGCCTTGCGGATCCGCCACAGGTAGTGGTGCGACAGCTCCTCCTTCGTCGGGGACTTGAAGGACGTGATCTCCGAACCCTGCGGATCCATCGCCCCGACGACGTGGCGCATGATGCCGCCCTTGCCGGAGGTGTCCATGCCCTGGATGACGAGGAGGACCTTGCGGGTGCCGCCCGCCTTGGACTCTGCATAGAGACGCTCCTGGAGGTCGCTGGCCTGCTCGGCGAGGTCGGGCATGAGCGCCTCGGCATCCTCCTTGTCCCCGTCGAAGCCAGGCGAAGACGCCTTGTCGAGCGCCTCGAGGTCGAAGTCCTCACCAGCGCGCAGGGCATCACGGAACGTCATCGTCGTCGACTTCTTCGTCATAGCGCCGAGTCTGTCACGGCGACACCCGGTCGGTGCGGATCGCCGGTCACCTTGGGAGACTGGGGCAATGTTCCTCACCGACCCGGACCTCGACGGGCTGCGCAGGCTGTATGCGGTGCCCACCTCTCCCGCGGACGCCACCAGGCCGTTCGTCCGCGCGAACTTCATCATGACGGCGGACGGGCACGTGACCGGGTCCGACGGGGTCAGCGGATCGATCAACAACCCCGCAGACAAGCAGGTCTTCGACCTGCTCCGCTCACTCGCCGATACCGTCCTCGTCGGCGCCGGCACCGTCCGGGCCGAGGGCTACGAGCGGGTCGAGGCACCGAGGAGCGCTCGTGCGCCGGCGATCGTCGTCGTGTCCGACAGCGGCGTGATGCCGAAGTCGATCGTCGACTCCCCCACTCACGACGACGGCGTCCCCCGTGGTCCGGCCTTCCTGGCCACCACAGAGTCGGCGCCGCAGAGCCAGCACGGGGTCGCGCGCATCCTCTGTGGGGAGACCTCCGTCGACGAGAAGGCCTTGCTCGAGGAGCTCCACGCCCGCGGTGCCCGCAGCGTCCTCTGTGAGGGCGGACCACACCTGCTCACGAGCCTGCTCGAGCGCGGGCTCGTCGACGAGCTGGCCATCACGACCTCCCCGATGCTCGTCGGTGCGGTGAGCCGGCTCCGGCTGACGACCGCGCCGATTCAGATCGACCTCGACTGGCGCGGGGGCGCGGTTCTCGACGGAACCGTCTTCAGCCTGTGGCGGGTCAGGGGCCGACGCTGATGCCGCGGAAGCTCCCCGGCGTCGCGGAACCTCGCCCCAGCCGGCGAAATAGCCGCGGCTCGGGCGAGTTTTCGCGTCGAGGTGCGTACTTCCGCGGCATCAGCCGAGCCCGCTGACGAAGTCGGTCACGGCGGACTCCCAGCGCGCGGAGTCGGTGTTCCACAGCCGGCAGTGCCGGGCGACGGCCCACTCCTCGAAGGTCACCAGGTCCGGTCGGGCCTCAGCGATGGCCCGGGCCGGCCCGATCGGCACGAAGTCGTCGGCGACCGAGTGCATGACGAGCATCGGGTGGGTCAGCTCGTCCGCGCGGCGCACCCAGTCGGTCTGCGCGACGTCGAGCGGCTCGGACACCCCGGCCAGCGACCGGAGCCGGTTGCTGCCCATCACTGCCCTAGCCATCCACGTGACCGGCCGCGGCAGGTTGTTGACGTGCCCGTGATGCCGCAGGACGTCGCCCCAGTCCAGGACCGGACAGTCGAGGAAGACGCCGTCCACCCGACCGGCCAGGTCGGACTGGGCGAGCACCTGCAGACAGATCGCCCCACCCATCGACCAGCCGCCGAGGGTGACGGTCCGGGCGCCCTGGCGCACCGCATACCGGATCGCGTCGTCGATGTCGCGCCATTCGGACAGGCCGAGGGTGTAGCGGCCGTCCACCCCGCGCGGCGCGTCAGCGTCGTTGCGGTATGCGGGGATCAGGACGTGCAGGCCGGCCTCGTGAAGAGCCCGGACGGCCCGGACACACTCCAGACGCAGCGCCCCCCGGCCGTGGACGAGGACCGCCCACCGGTCGGTCGGTGACTCCGCCGGGACCGACCATGCAGGCAGCTCGCCGATCTCGGCACCGATCGTCACCTCCTCGGTCGGGAGACCGAGCGCCTCACCGGGAGGCTCGGCGAAGTAGTACTGGTTGAACCGCGCCGGCCCGGTCCCGACGACCCCGAAGTCGGCGCCGAGGACCTCCCTGGTCACCGTGGATCGCGTCATCGCACGGATCTGACCCATCCGGACATGCCCGGTGCGCTCGGCGTCCCAGAGGCCGTAGCAGCCCATCACCTCGGTGTCCACGGAACGGGTGAGCGTCACTGTGCTGTGGTCGATCTCGAGAACCTCGAGGTCGGTCGGCATCTCGTCCGGGGGGGTGAGGACCCGCCGCGCGAAGACCGACGCGGCACCGAGCGACCCGAGGCCGCCGAGGACCGCTGCGGTCCCGAGGACCCCTCCCGCGACCCGTCCGGCAGCACGCCACCGCGCTCGGCTCACGGGCTGCCCCCCAGGACGTCGCCCAGGTCGTAGGAGACCGGCTCGTCGAGCTGGGCATAGGTGCAGTCGGCCGGGTCCTTGTCCGGGCGCCAGCGGACGAACTGCGCGGTGTGCCGGAACCGGACGCCCTCCATGTGGTCGTAGCGCACCTCGACGACCCGCTCCGGGCGCAGCGGAATGAACGACAGGTCCTTGCCCGCCGCCCAGCGGCTGCCCGCCGCGGCCTGGGGTGTGCGACTGCCCTCGAGCTGCTGGGCCCAGGCCCACGGGTGGTCCTCCCACTCCGCCCGCAGAGGCGCGAGCTCCTCGACGAGCGCATGTCGCGTCGCCATCGGGAAGGCGCCGATGACCCCGACGCTCGCGAGACTGCCTTCCTCGTCATAGAGGCCGAGCAGGAGCGAGCCGACCGCGTCGGGGCCGGACTTGTGCTCTCGGTAGCCGGCGACGACACAGTCCGCAGTGCGAACGTGCTTGATCTTGAACATCGTTCGCTTGTTCGGCTCATAGAGCCCGTCCGCGGGCTTGGCGATGACACCGTCGAGCCCGGCTCCCTCGAAGTGGGTGAACCACTCTTCGGCGGTGTCCCGATCCGTGGTCGCAGGGGTGAGGTGGATCGGTGCCCGGGCCTTCGCCAGGGCCTGCTCCAGGCGGGCCCGGCGCTCCCGGAACGGCAGCCCGGTCAGGTCCTCCTCCCCCAACGCCAGCAGGTCGAACGCGACGAACCGTGCCGGCGTCTCCTCGGCAAGCCTGCGGATCCGACTGGCAGCCGGGTGGATTCGCTGACTGAGCAGGTCGAAGTCCAGCCGCTGCCCACCTGGCCGCTCGACGATGATCTCGCCGTCGACGACTGCCTTGTCCGGGAAGTTCGCGAGCACCGCCTCGACGAGCTCGGGGAAGTACCGGGTGAGCGGCTTCTCGTTGCGGCTGCCGATCTCCACCTCGTCGCCGGAGCGGAAGATGATCGAGCGGAAGCCGTCCCACTTCGGCTCGAAGATCACGTCGGCACCCTTGAGCGGCTTGGCATCCAGCCCAGCCACGGGCTTGGCGAGCATCGGCGGGACCGGCGGCACGACGGGCATCCCCCACCTCTCGCGGTGCTCCTCGTCCCGGTCCGCCTTCGGCGTCAGGTACTCGGCGTCGTCCTTGTCCTTGCGCCGCTTGCTCGGCTGCACCCGCGGCGGCTCCCCGGGCATCTTCGGGTAATCCGGGGGGAAGTTCAGCTCACCCAGCCCGCGCTCCAGATCGGCCTCCCACAGCGCGAGTGCCCCGTCGATCCGACCGGGGTGGGCGTCCAGGTCGAGCCAGGCGTCCGCATACCTCTCGAGGTGTCCCGGGACGGTGTGCACGGTGAAGTCCCGCGGGTCGACGGAGTCCAGGTCCTCCCACCGCACCGGCATGCTGACCGGTGCGCCGGGCAGCGGGCGGGGGCTGTAGGGGCTCGCAATCGTCCGGTCGCGGCAGGCCTGGTTGAAGTCGACGAAGACCCGCTCGCCGCGCTCCTCCTTCCACCACGAGCTCGTCACGAGATCGGGGTCACGCCGCTCGAGCTCGCGGGCGATGCCGATGACGGCGTGCCGCACATCGAGGAACTCGTGGGTCGGCTCGATCCGCGCATACACGTGGACGCCACGGTTGCCGGAGGTCTTGGCCCAGCCCGTCAGGCCGACCTCGGTGAGGAGGTCGCGCAGGAGGTATGCGGCGCGCACCGCGTCCCGGAACTCCCGCCCCGGCTGGGGGTCGAGATCGATGCGCAGCTCGTCCGGGTTGTCCCCCGCGGTGTTCGCGTCGGCCCGCTTGACCGGCCACGGGTGCCAGGTGATCGTGTTCATCTGGATCGTCCAGACCGCCGTCGCGATCTCGTCGATGACGACCTGGTCGTGTCGCCGCCCACTGGGGTATCGGCACCGGACCACGTCGACCCACTCCGGCATACCCTTCGGCGGGTTCTTCTGGTAGAACTCCTCACCGCCGATGCCCTCCGGGAAACGCTGGAGGGTGACAGGTCGGCCGCCGATGTGGCGCAGGAGGGCCGGGCCGACCGCGATCGTGTAGTCGGCGAGGTCCCCCTTGGAGATCGGCGCGGCGCCCTCGTGGGCGGGCCACATCTCCCGGTCAGGCGAGCTGATCCGGACCTGTCTGCCGTCGACGTCGACGGTGCGGGCCTGCGCGCGTGCTGGCATGCCCCGCAGACTATCGGTGTGCCGGTTGTCCGCTCGGTATGGTCGAACCATGAGCCTTGACCGACCCGTTGCCCCGAACCCCTATGACCTGCTCCCCGCGGTGGACTCGTTCACGGTGACGAGCTCCGACGTCACCGACGGTGCGCCGCTCGCCGCCGCCCAGGTCGCCGCTGACGGCAACACCTCCCCGCAGCTGTCCTGGGATGGCGCCCCGTCGGGGACCAAGTCGTACTGCGTCACGTGCTTCGACCCGGACGCACCCACCCCGAGCGGTTTCTGGCACTGGGCCGTCGTCGACATCCCCGCCGACGTCACGTCGCTGCCGGCCGGAGCGGGAGCCGAGGGTGGTTCCGCTCTGCCGCCCGGCGCATACATGCTCCGCAACGACGGCGGCTCGGCCGCCTTCATGGGCGCCGCACCCCCGGAGGGCGACCAGCCGCACCGCTACTTCTTCGTCGTACACGCCGTCGGCGAGGAGAGCCTCGGCATCGACGCGGACGCCTCGAACGCGGTCATGAGCTTCAACCTCGCCTTCAAGACGCTCGGGCGAGCCATCCTGCACGGCACCTACCAGCACTGAGGAGTTACCCACCATGAGCATGAGTGAGACCGGCCGCGAGTATGCGGTCAGCAAGACCGACGAGCAGTGGCGCTCCGAGCTCTCCGACGCCGAGTACCACGTGCTCCGGCAGGCCGGCACCGAGCGGCCGTTCACCGGCGAGTACACCGACGAGAAGCGCGTGGGCGTGTATGCCTGCCGGGCCTGCGGTGCCAAGCTCTTCGAGTCGGACACCAAGTTCGAGAGCCACTGCGGCTGGCCCTCGTTCTACTCCCCCCTCGCCGGGGACGCCGTGGAGTACCTCGAGGACCGCTCGCTCCCGGGCCGGCCCCGCGTCGAGGTCCGCTGCGCATCCTGCGGCAGCCACCTCGGGCACGTCTTCGAGGGTGAGGGCTATGACACCCCCACCGACCAGCGGTACTGCATCAACTCCGTCAGCCTGACCCTCCACCCCGCCGAGTAGGCCCCGCGCGCTAGGAAACCCACCCGTCCCAACTTTCTCTCCCCACCCGTTAAAGGGTGGCTTAACCACGGTGCGGCAGCGTGGTGAAGCCACCCTGAGCGCCGCATGGCTCGCGCGGACCCGGTGCCGACCTACCGGGCTCGGTCACCGGGCACTGTAGATGCGCTGCTCCAACGCGAGACCAGCGCGGATCTTGGCGGCAACGACGCCTGGCGAGTAGAAGTCCCTCCAGATCAACCGGACCACGACATACCCCTGTGCCCGCAGGCGGTCCTCGCGCTGCTTCTCCTCGAGGACCCTCTCGTCCACTGGCTTGCCCCACGGCCCGGTGTCGTCGTCACCGTCAACCTTGAAGTACTTCCGTTTGCCATCGAACTCAACGACCACCCTGGTCCCCTTCACGACGAAGTCGACCCGCCCGATGAAGCGGCCCTTCTCGTCAAAGATCGTGACCTGCGGCACGAGCTCGATGCCGGACGCCCCGGCGAAGACAGCCGTGAGCGACTCACCAGGGCTCTCGTGTCGTCCGTCGACGTGGGTGAGCATCGACCGCACGCGGTGAGAACGCGGCCATTTCTCGACCCGCTCGGCTGCCGCGACGAGCTCGTCAACGGTCGTGAGCTGGCTGCGCAAGGCTGCATCAACACTGACGACCCCCTGCGTCATGCCGTTGTCCAGGCAGTGCTGGATGAGGCTGTCCGCGATCGTCTGTGTCGGGCCCCACGGCGTGTCGATGGTGTTCGGACAGACCCGCGGACGCACCCAGAATGCCGATGCAGCCGCACTGCGGTCTCGAGGGCGGAAGAAGGCCGGTCGAGTCAGATCCGTGTTCCACACGGTGATGTCGTGAGCCACGAGAGAGGTTGCCCCGACCAGGGTGGCGTCGGGATAGAGCATGCGCCCGCCATAGGTCAGATGCTTGTGCCACGTCGTGTCGGTGCCCTGATCCACGAGCTCGGCCACCGCATACAGACCGCGGCACGGATGAATCAGATGACCTCCCGCGGTCAGTGCAGCGAGGGCGAACTTGTCCAGGCCGAGATGCCGAGCGATGTCCGTGGTGAACATCCCGTGATGACCGACGGCCGCCTCGACGAGGAGCGGTTCGTGGTGCCCAAGGGACATCGGCGAGCCGGGTTGGGGATCAGGTGCGGGCGGGAGCTGTTCGATGGCCATCCGGCCACCCTCATGTGGAAGCCGAGCCTGGCGCGAGAGGGGGACCAGTTCTGTGGACGACGCTCCCGGAACCTCGCCATTCTGGGGATGACGCGACGGAGACGCCAGGACGCCACGTGCAGCGCTCAGGGTGACTTCAACACCCTGCCGCACCGTGGTGGAGTCACCCTTTACCGGATGGGGAGAGAAAGTTGGGACGGGTGGGGAGAGAAAGTTGGGACGGGTGGGGTTAGCGGGAGCGGGCGATGAGGTCGGCGACGGGGACGCGGGGACCGGTGAAGAACGGGATCTCCTCACGGACGTGAAGGCGGGCCCGGGAGGCGCGGAGCTCGCGCATGAGGTCGACGATCCGGTGCAGCTCGTCGGCCTCGAAGGCGAGGATCCACTCGTAGTCGCCGAGCGCGAACGAGGCGATCGTGTTCGCCCGGACATCGGGGTAGTCACGGGCCATCTGGCCGTGCTCGCGGAGCATGTCGCGGCGCTCGGCGTCGTCCATGACGTACCAGTCGTAGGACCGCACGAAAGGATAGACGCACACGTACGCGCGGGCCTCCTCGTCGGCGAGGAAGGCCGGGATGTGGCTCTTGTTGAACTCTGCCGGCC
>JAAYSB010000272.1 GCA_012518475.1 Intrasporangiaceae bacterium
CTGGCCGTCCAGGGTGATGTCGTCGAGCATGTACGAGCGCTCCAGGAGATCGGCGCGAACACCCGCACCGTCCGCCGACCGAGCGAGGTCGCCGGTCTCGACGGGCTCGTCGTTCCCGGCGGGGAGTCGACCGTCATGGACAAGCTGGTGCGCGCCTTCGACCTCGCCGAACCGCTGAAGGAGGCCATCCGCGACGGGCTGCCCGTGTACGGCAGCTGTGCCGGGATGATCATGCTCGCAGACCGCATCGTCGACGGCCGCCGCGACCAGCGGACCCTCGGGGGCATCGACATCACGGTGCGACGCAACGCGTTCGGCCGTCAGGTCGACTCGTTCGAGACCGAGCTGGACATCGAGCTGATCGGCCCGCCGCCGATGCGCGCTGTCTTCATCCGCGCACCCTGGGTGGAGGACTGGGGACCGGAGGTCAGGGTGCTCGCGAGCGTGGAGAGGGACGGCCAGTCGCACCCAGTCGTGGTGCGGCAGGGGAACCTGCTCGCCACCTCGTTCCATCCCGAGGTGACCGGCGACCGTCGGATCCACGCGCACTTCGTGGAGCGGATGGTCGGCGGACGCTAGGGGCCTCCAGGTCGGAGACGGTCGTCGAGGGCCGCGAGCGGGTGCCCGACGACTGGCCGGCCGGCTCCCAAGAGTCTCGCCCGCGTGGGCCGCGCCGGTGCGGGGGTAGGATCGACAGCCGACACAGACACAGGCGCGGGCCCCTCGACCACAGGTGGAGGCCGCCGGCGGGAAGAGGTAGGTACCGATGGCCGGCCACTCCAAGTGGGCGACGACGAAGCACAAGAAGGCAGCCCTCGATGCCAAACGGGGCAAGCTCTTCGCCAAGCTCATCAAGAACATCGAGGTCGCGGCCCGGACCGGCGGTGCCGACCCCACCGGCAACCCCACCCTCTATGACGCCATCCAGAAGGCGAAGAAGTCCTCGGTCCCCAACGACAACATCGACCGCGCCGTCAAGCGTGGCTCGGGCGCCGAGGGCGGGGGCTCGGACTGGGAGACCATCATCTATGAGGGCTACGCCCCCGGGGGAGTGGCGCTGCTCATCGAGTGCCTCACCGACAACCGAAACCGCGCCGCGATGGAGGTTCGGACGGCCCTGAGCCGCAACGGCGGCAACCTCGCCGACCCCGGCTCGGTCGCATACATCTTCAACCGCAAGGGTGTCGTCATCGTCCCGAAGGCATCTGCCGAGGACGAGGACACCATTCTCGAGGTCGTCCTCGAAGCCGGCGCCGAGGAGGTCAACGACAACGGGGACACCTGGGAGATCGTCTCCGAGGCGACCGACGTCGTGGCCGTGCGCACCGCGCTGCAGGACGCCGGACTCGACTACGACTCCGCCGAGGCCTCCTGGGTGCCGAACCTCCAGGTACCGCTCGACCTCGACGGGGCCCGCAAGATGATCAAGGTCATCGACGCACTCGAGGACTCCGACGACGTGCAGAACGTCTTCGCCAATGGCGACATCTCGGACGAGATCATCGCCGAGCTCGACGAGGAGGACTGAGCGCGGCCGGACAATCACGAGGCCCGCGCGTGTTGCTGCCGGGCTCTGACGGTGGCCTGGACTAGCGTGGCGTCCGAACACTTGTTCTACCTGTCTCACTGATCAAGGTGGTGCCTGTCCGTGCGCGTGCTCGGAGTCGATCCCGGTCTGACCCGCTGTGGTCTCGGTGTCGTCGACGGACGCCCGGGGCGGGCCGAGATGGTCGCCGTCGGCGTGGTCCGCACGCCGAGTGACGCCGAGCCGGGGGAGCGCCTCATCTATCTCGAGGAGCAGCTCCGGGTGTGGATCGAGCGCTTTCAGCCCGAGCGGGTGGCCATCGAGCGCGTCTTCGCAGACGTCAACGTCGCGTCCGTCATGACGACGGCGCACGCGACCGCGATCGCCATCCTCGTCGCGTCGAAGGCCGGGCTGCCGATCGCGTTCCACACCCCGACCGAGGTCAAGGCTGCGGTGACGGGTTCGGGGCGAGCCGACAAGTCCCAGGTGACGATGATGATCCAGCGCATTCTCCGGCTCGCCGAGCCGCCGAAGCCGGCCGATGCCGCCGACGCTCTCGCCCTGGCTGTCTGTCACGCCTGGCGCGGTGCGGCCGCAAGCCGGCTCGACGATCTGGCCCGGACCCACGCCCAGGCGGTGACCACCCGATGATCGCTTCCGTCTCAGGGATGGTTGAGCACGCCGGCCTCGACCGGGTCGTCATCGTCGTCGGCGGGGTGGGGATGCTCGTGCACACGACCCCGAGCACGGCAGGAGCGTGCCGGGTCGGCGCCGAGGCTCAGCTCGCGACCACTCTTGTCGTGCGCGAGGACTCGCTCACGCTCTTCGGCTTCGCGACCCCAGATGAGCGGGACATGTTCGAGACCGTCCAGAGCGTCCCCGGGGTCGGACCCCGCATCGCTCTGGCGATGATCTCGGTCATGGGCCCGGACGATCTGCGCCGGGCGCTGTCTGCAGGGGACACCAAGTCCCTGACCAAGGTCCCCGGCATCGGCCCGAAGTCTGCTCAGCGCCTCGTCCTCGAGCTCAAGGACAAGGTCGGCCTGCCCGGCGGCGCGGCCACGGCAGCCGGCGAGTCGCCGGTGGCCGGCTCAGGGGGCGGGCGCGCCGGCTGGTCCGACCAGGTCACCTC
>JAAYSB010000273.1 GCA_012518475.1 Intrasporangiaceae bacterium
CCATCTCGGCCTCGAACCGATCGACGAACGGACCCAGTGGTGCCACCCACCCGGAACGGAGCGCCTCCAGGATCAGCGCCTCCTCGACCTCGGTCACCTCAGCCTTCGAGAGATGGATGCGCCCGCTCACGAGCCGACCCCCACGACGGACCCGGTGCGCGGGCCGTCCCAGACTCTGTCAGTTGTCACAGTCCACCACTGTAGTCACGCCACTCCAGGTCGATAGCGGTGCCGCCAGGAGCCAGACAGGCCCGTGTTCGCTGCCATGATGGAGCCATGACGCCGACCAGCCGCACCCGAGAGGCTCGGATCGTCGGCTTCGGCGGCCACGGGCGCGAGGTGCTCGACTGCCTGCGACGCGCGGGCAGTGACCGGACCGGCGACCCGTTCACCGTGTCAATCGTCCATGACGAGCACCAACCCGATCCCGTCCTCCTCGCCCGCCACCGCGTGCGATGGGAGTCGGGACTACCCGCACGGAGCCGCCCGACCTACCTCGGCGTGGGCTCCGGCGCAGCCCGGCGTGCTCTCGCCGCCCGCACGACCGCAGGTCTCGCCGTCCTCGATCCGGCAGCGGCAGTCGGTCCCACCGTCAGCATCGGAGCCGGCAGCATCGTCTTCGCCTTCGCGACGGTGACAGTGGACGTGGCGATCGGTAGACACGTCCACATCGGGCGTGGAGCGGCCGTCGGGCACGACTGCGTCCTCGGCGACTTCGTCACGGTGCTCCCACTCGCGTCGGTGTCAGGCAACGTCCGCATCGGCGAAGGCACGACGATCGGCACCGGTGCCCTTATCCGGCAGGGCGTGACGATCGGCCGAGACGCCTTCGTCGGCATGGGCGCCGTGGTGCTCGACGATGTCCCCGATGGCACCACCGTCGTCGGCGTCCCTGCTGTTCCGCTAGGCCGGGACCCGGGCGGGAGCTGAGCGTGGGCCCGGCCGAAGCAGCCTCGCGTCAGCGCAGGACGGCCTCGCGCAGCACATCGAGCCCGACCGAACCGATATCGAGAGCCCGTCGGTGGAACGCCTTGAGGTCGAAGGCGTCACCCTCGCGCTGAGCGCACTCCTCCCGCAGCTGCATCCACAGCCGCTCGCCGACCTTGTAGGACGGGGCCTGACCCGGCCAGCCGAGATAGCGGTCCAGCTCGAAGCGCAGGAAGGACTCGTCCATGTTGGCGTGCTCGGTGAGGAACGCCCACGCCTTGTCGTAGGTCCACTCCCCTCCGCCGAGCTCGGCGGGCGCCTCGAAGCCGCAGTGCAGTCCGATGTCGAGGACGACGCGTGCAGCCCGGAGCGACTGACCGTCCAGCATGCCCATGTAGTCGCCCGGGTCCTCGAGGTAGCCGAGCTCGTCCATGAGCCGCTCGGAGTACAGCGCCCAACCCTCCCCATGTCCGGAGGTGAAGCACATGTTCCGTCGCCACGCGTTGAGCAGCTCCCGGCGGTACGTCGTCTGGGCGATCTGAAGGTGGTGGCCCGGCACGCCCTCGTGATAGACGGTGGTCAGCTCGCGCCAGGTGGAGAACTCGGTGACGCCCCTGGGCACGGACCACCACATCCGCCCCGGCCGGGTGAAGTCATCGCTCGGACCGGTGTAGTAGATCCCACCGGTCTGAGTGGGAGCGATCATGCACTCGATCCGGCGCACCGGCTCGGGGATGTCGAAGTGCACATCCGCGAACTCGGCGATGACCTGGTCGGCCTTCCCCTGCATCCACGCCCGCAACGCATCGGTCCCGTGCAGCTGGTAGCGAGGATCGGCATCCAGGACAGCGATCGCCTCCTTGACCGACGCGCCGGGCTTGATCCGCTGTGCAGTGGCCTCCATCTCGGCGACGATCCGAGCCAGCTCCTCCTGGCCCCACGCATACGTCTCCTCGAGGTCGATGGTGGCACCGAG
>JAAYSB010000274.1 GCA_012518475.1 Intrasporangiaceae bacterium
CTCCCACCTCCCTCGAGTGGAGGTATGCGACGGCACTCCACCGACGCCCCACACCTCTACCCGGAGGGATGAGCAGCCGGGTCAGCTGATCGGGCGGTCCCCGCGGAGGTGCGTTGACGCCGATTCGGCGGACTGCTCGCCCGACTCCTTCTGCCCACCCTGGCGGCCCTTGCCGGTGATGCGGTAGGCGTCGTAGACACCGTCGATCCTGCGCACCGCCTTGAGCACGTGTGACAGGTGGCTCGCATCGCCCATCTCGAAGGTGAACTTCGAGATGGCGAGCCGGTCACGGTTCGTGGTCACCGATGCGGAGAGGATGTTCACGCCGTTCTCGGACAGAGCACGTGTCATGTCGGAAAGCAGGCCGTTGCGGTCGAGCGCCTCGACCTGCATCTGGACGAGGAACAAGGTCCCGGACGTCGGAGCCCACGAGACCTCGATGAGCCGCTCCGGCTGCGAGCGCAGCGTCGCGGCGTTCGTGCAGTCCTCGCGGTGCACCGACACCCCGTCCCCGCGCGTGATGAAGCCGAGGATCGCGTCCCCGGGGACCGGCGTGCAGCAGCGCGCCAGCTTGACCCAGACATCGCTCGTCCCCTTCACGACGACGCCGGGGTCGCCCACGCGGCGCCGGCGGCTGGGCACCTCCTGAGGGTGAGTGGCCTCGGCAAGATCCTCCTCGGCTCCATCCTCGCCGCCCATCGAGGTGAGCAGCCTGGTGACGACGGCCTGCGCGGACAGATGGCTTTCGCCGACTGCGGCGAAGAGCGACTCGATGTCGGCGTAGCGCAGGTCGGCGGCGACTGCGGTGAGACTGTCGACGGTCATGAGGCGCTGGAGCGGGAGGTTCTGCTTGCGCAGGACCCGGGCGATCGCCTCGCGACCGCTCTCGATCATCTCCTCGCGGCGCTCCTTGGTGAACCACTGGCGGATCTTGTTGCGTGCGCGAGGGGACTTGACGAAGTTGAGCCAGTCGCGGGAGGGACCGGCGTCCTCAGCCTTGGAGGTGAGGACCTCGACGGTGTCGCCGTGGGTGAGCTTGGACTCCAGCGGCACCAGGCGACCGTTGACCTTGCCGCCCACACACCGGTGGCCCACCTCGGTGTGCACCGCATAGGCGAAGTCGACCGGAGTCGAGCCGGCGGGCAGCGCGATCACCCGCCCCTTCGGGGTGAAGACGAACACCTCTGCTGTCTTGATCTCGAACCGCAGGGAGTCGAGGAACTCGTCCGGGTCCTCCGTCTCGCGCTGCCAGTCGAGCAGCTGCCGGATCCAGCCCATGTCGCCCAGCGGCCCGGAGTCCTCAGTGGTCCGGCTGGGGGCGCGGCCTCGAGCCGAGCTAGACCGGCCGTTCTCCTTGTACTTCCAGTGCGCGGCGATGCCGTACTCAGCGCGTCGGTGCATGGCGTGGGTGCGGATCTGGATCTCAACCGCCTTGCCGCCGGGCCCGATGACGGTCGTGTGCAGCGACTCGTACATGTTGAACTTCGGCATCGCGATGTAGTCCTTGAACCGCCCGGGAACCGGGTGCCATCGCGCGTGCAGGGCCCCGAGTGCAGCATAGCAGTCCCGGACCGAGTCGACGAGCACCCGCACAGCGACGAGATCGTGGATGTCCTTGAACTCACGCTCCCCGACGATCATCTTCTGATACACCGAGTAGTAGTGCTTGGGGCGGCCGGTCACCGTCGCCTTGATCTTCGCCGAGTTGAGCTCCTCGAGGACCTGGGCCCGAACGACCCCGAGGTACTCATCGCGAGCCGGCGCGGCGTCGGCGACGAGTCGGACGATCTCGTCGTAGACCTTCGGATACAGGGTCTGGAAGGACAGGTCCTCGAGCTCCCACTTGATCGTGTTCATTCCGAGCCGGTGCGCGAGTGGCGCATAGATCTCGAGGGTCTCACGCGCCTTGCGCTGCGCGGAGGCGGGAGAAACGTACTTCCAGGTCCGGGCATTGTGCAGCCGGTCGCACAGCTTGATGAACAGCACCCGGATGTCGCGAGCCATGGCGACGACCATCTTGCGGACGGTCTCGGCCTGCGCCGCCTCGCCATAGTGGACCTTGTCGAGCTTGGTCACCCCGTCGACGAGCATCGCGATCTCCTCGCCGAAGTCGGCGCGAAGGCGGTCCATGTTGTACTCGGTGTCCTCGACGGTGTCGTGGAGCAGGGCCGCAGCGATCGTGGCCGGCTGCATACCGAGCTCGGCGAGGATGGAGGCGACGGCGAGCGGATGGGTGATGTAGGGGTCGCCGCTCTTGCGCATCTGACCGGCGTGGGCCTGGTCGGCCACCGCGTAGGCGCGCTCGATGAGAGCGAGGTCGGCCTTGGGGTGAGTGGTGCGGACCGTCCTCAGCAGCGGCTGGAGCACCGGATTGGCAGCGGGACGCGGCCCGACGAACCTCGCCAGGCCGGAACGAGCCCAGGCGCTGGCGCCGGTGCTCGTGCTCAGGTCCTCTGCCATAACCGAATCGTAGTCCAGCCGATCGGCGGACTCGTTCGGCACACGCTCAGACCGTATGCAATGACCAGGTCGGTCGGTCGCCGAGGGCCGCGCGGCCCCCGAGGAACGACAGCTCGAGGATGAAGGAGATCCCGGCGACAGAGGCCCCGCAGGTCTCGACCAGCGTCGCCGCGGACGCTGCGGTGCCTCCCGTGGCGAGGACGTCGTCGATGAGCAGGACGCGCTGGCCCTCGGTGAACGCGTCGCGGTGCACCTCGATCGTCGCGCTGCCGTACTCGAGGTCGTAGGACATCGAGTGCGTCTCCCGCGGCAGCTTGCCCTCCTTGCGGATGAGTGCCAGCCCCACCCCCAGCTCGTAGGCGAGGGCAGCACCGAAGATGAACCCGCGCGACTCGATCCCGGCGACGACATCGACAGCCCCGCGATAGCGGTCGGCGATGCCCTCGATGACCCGGCGGAACGCGCCGGGGTCCTGAAGCAGCGGGGTGATGTCCTTGAAGACAACCCCCTCGACGGGGAAGTCGGGAACGTCGGCCAGATGGGCCTCGACGACAGACGACAGCTCGCTGCTCATGCCCGACCCGCTCAACGCTTCGACTTCGGCTGCCGCTTGGGCTGGTTCCGCGGACCACCCTGGGCGTACTTGTGCACGGTCCGCCCCGTCGCCGTGCGGGCAACGGTGCGCTCCGCCGGCTCCGACGTCTCCGCGTCGGTGGGGATCGTGGTGTCGTCCTCGAGCGCGACGCCGTCGACGAAGGTCGGGGCTGGTCGGCCCGCCTTCTGCTCCGACTCTGCCTCCTTGGCCCGAGCATTCTGATGGCGGAGGGCCTTCTTCTCGAGCTGGACGACGTCCTCGTCGTTGCGTCGCAGCCAGACGAGCAGCGGGGTGGCGATGATGATCGAGGAGTAGGCGCCGACGGCGATACCGACGAAGAGCGCCAGCGC
>JAAYSB010000024.1 GCA_012518475.1 Intrasporangiaceae bacterium
ATGGGGCTGGGGCTACTTATCCACAGTTCTTGGGGATAACGCCGTGGACAGGACAGCTCGCCTGGGGATAAGCAGGCCGGAACCGGGAGTTATCCACAGGGATGTCCCCAGTTGGGGAGAACTACACCCGTGTAATCCGAGCGGTGTCTAGCGCCAGCGGGTCGTCATGATGAAGCCGGCCATCATGAAGGCGAAGCCGACGGCGAGGTTCCAGCGACCGATCTGGGGAACTGGGAACTGCTCCCGGGTGATGTAGAAGACGACGACCCAGAGCAGGCCGAGGAGCATGAGCCCGACCATGACCGGTGCCCACCAGGTCGGACTCTTCGGGACATCGGCGGTCCGGCGCGTGGGCGGGGGCGTCGAGGCGATCTTCTTCTCTCGTCCGCGTGACTTGGGCACGTGCACTCCTACTGCTCATCAAGCTGCTGATCCGAACCAGACGTGGGTGGCGCCGGTCAGGGCAACACGTCGTCTCGCCGGGTAGGTTCCACCCGGCCTTGTCACTTAGCGTAGATGCATGTCGCACGAGACGGGTGCTCCCACCCCGGCCTCCTCCGACGCCGATCGGGCGCCGGAGCGTCTTGACGCGACTGATCACGCCGATGACGCCGCCGGTGCTGACCCCGAGGAGTGGGCCAGGGGCTGGCGCATCTCCCGCCACCTCACGGTGTGGACGATCCTCGTGCCGCTCGTCGCGATCTTCGCCGGAGCCCTCTTCTCGGCCAGCTCCGGCGCCGCCCAGGGCACGGACCTGCGCTCGGCCGCCGGTGGCCTTCCCGACCTCATCCGTGAGGAGACCCGCCGCGGCGAGATCCGGGCGCGCGAGGTGGCCCGCCTGAACACCGAGGTCGAGGAGCTCACCCAGCGGCGTCTGTCGGGCGATCAGGAGGTGTCGATCATCGTCGACCAGGCCAATGCCCTGGCCCAGACCTCGGGAACGGTGCCCGTCGAGGGACCCGGTGTGGTCGTCTCCCTGACCGACTCGCCGCTGCGCGGTGACCAGATCCCGTCCTTCCTGCGCTACGACGACCTCGTCGTCCACCAGCAGGATGTCCAGGCGGTCGTCAACGCGCTGTGGCGCGGTGGTGCCGAGGCGATGATGATCCAGGACCAGCGGGTCATCAGCACCAGCGCGGTCCGCTGCGTCGGCAACACCCTCATCCTTCAGGGCCGGGTCTACTCCCCGCCGTTCGTCATCACCGCCATCGGCGACCCGCGCGACCTCATCTCCGAGCTCAACAACGACCAGGCCATCCAGTACTACCGGCAGCTCGTCGACGTGGCGGGCCTCGGCTACGCGGTCGAGCTCAAGGACACCATCGAGGCGCCCGCCTACAGCGGCTCGATACTCCTTCAGCACGCCCGGCCCCTGCGACCGGAGCCGCCGGCTGAGGGCGACCCGCAGAACAACGGCTGACGAGCGGACCGTACGGGATGCCCAACGCCCTACGCATCGCTGTCCGGACGATCGGCGAGCTCCTCATCACCGCCGGCCTGCTCATCGGCCTGTTCCTCGTCTGGCAGCTCTGGTGGACTGACGTCGTCGCCAATCGCGAGCAGGCGCAAGAAGTCCAGGCGCTCACCGCGGCCTTCGAGCGCGCCGAGGTCCCCGACGACGCCCTCGACCCGGACAGCCTGGTGGAGAACGCGCCCCCCTCGGGTGACGCCTTCGCGATCATCCACATCCCACGCCTCGATGCCGACTACGCCCGCCCGATCCTCGAGGACACCGGCCCGGACACCCTCGCCCTCGGCGTCGGCCACTATGTCGGCACCGCCATGCCGGGAGAGATCGGCAACTTCGCCGTCGCCGGTCACCGGACCACCTACGGCGCCCCGTTCAACCGCATCGCCGAGCTGCAACCAGGTGACGTCATCGTCATCGAGACGAGGAGCGCCTACCACTCCTATCGCGTCGATCATCACCGGATCGTGCGGCCCTGGCAGACCGAGGTCCTCGAGCCGGCGCCGAGCGAGCCCGGGGTCGAGCCGACCGAGCGGTGGCTGACCATGACGAGCTGTCACCCGATGTGGTCGGCACGGGAGCGTTACATCCTGCACTCGACGCTGGTCGAGTCGGTCCCCCGTAACCGCACCACGCTGTCCGAGATGCTAAGGACTGCCTAGATGTATGCGTTGATGTGGCGGATCCTGCCCGGCCCGTGGCAGATCCGGCTGCTTCTCGCCCTGGCTCTCCTCGCGGGCCTGGTCTATGTCCTCTTCACGTGGGTCTTCCCCGAGATCGCGCCGCTCGTCCCGTTCAACGACACGACCGTCGAGTGAGGCCCCGCCTAGGGGACAATGAGCCGGTGACCCGGATCCTCGTCGTCGACAACTACGACAGCTTCGTCTTCACGATCGTCGGCTATCTCGAGCAGCTCGGCGCGTCGTGCACCGTCGTGCGCAACGACGCGGTCTCGCCCGATGACGCAGCGGACTTCGCCGGAGTCCTCGTCTCACCCGGACCCGGAACCCCCGAGGACGCCGGCGTGAGCATGGCGATGATCGAGGCCTGCGCCTCCCGGGAGCAACCCATGCTGGGGGTATGCCTGGGTCACCAGGCGCTCGCGGTCGTCACCGGAGCGGTCGTCGACCGGGCGCCGGAGCTCCTGCACGGCAAGACCTCCCTCGTCGAGCATGACGGCACCGGGGTGCTCGCCGGGCTGCCGCAGCCGTTCACGGCCACCCGCTACCACTCGCTGACGATCAACCCGGACACGGTGCCGGACACCCTTATCCCGACCGGGCACACCGCGAGCGGCGTCATCATGGCCGTCCGGCACCGGGACCTCCCCCTCCACGGCGTGCAGTTCCACCCCGAGTCCGTGCTCACCGAGGGAGGTCACCGCATCCTCGCCAACTGGCTCGAGGTCTGCGGGGCGACGCAGGCGGTGGAGCGCTCCGTCGGGCTGTCACCACTGGTTCGCGACGCCACCCTGGGCTGACCCGGGCCGGCTCTCGGCCGAGGGCCCTCAGCCGCCCTGTCCGGCGTCCGTCGGGGGTGGCTCATCCGTCGGCTCCACGGACGGCGGTTCCTCGGTCGGCTCGACCGGTGGTTCCTCCGTCGTGGGCTCCTGGGTCGGTGTCGGCGCCTGGGCGACGATGAGCTGGATCCGTGTGCCTCGCTCGACGAGCCCGCTGCGCGGCTCCTGCGAGAAGACCGAGCCCTCCTCGACCTCGGTGCTCTCCCGATAGGAGACGTTGTACAGCAGCCCGTGATCGGAGAGGGTCGACTGCGCCTGGGCCTGGGTGTACCCGATGACATTCGGGACGGTGACCATACCGCTGGAGATCTGGACGTTGACCGGGCTCTCGGGATCGACCATGGTGCGGGCCGTGGGATTCTGCCCGACGATCACGCCCTTGTCCTCATCGGAGTCGTCGACCTCGGTGACCTCGCCGTACGTGAGGTTTCGCTGGACCAGGGCCGTGCGGGCCTGGGTCTCGGTCATGCCGGACAGATCGGGCACCTCGACCTGGCCGGGCCCGGTCGAGACGGTCAGGATCACGACGTGTCCCTCTTCGACCTCGACGCCCTCGATCGGGTTCTGGGCCGTGACGGTCTCCTCGGGCTCGTCACTGGCGGCCTCGACGCGCTCGACCTCCAGGCCTTCGTCGCGCAGGATGGCCTCCGCCTCGTCGTAGGTCTCTCCGACGACGCCCGGCACCGAGATCAGCTGCGGCGACGGCTCCTCCTCGGTATCGAGGAAGTTCGCCAGGGCGAACCAGCCGATGCCGGCGAGGATCAGGGCGGCGAGGACACCCCAGAGCCAGCCGAGTCCACCGCGCCGCCGCTCCTCCTCCCGCCCGACCGGTGCGAAGCTCGTGGTATTCGTCGTGCGATAGGCGACCGGGCGGGCCTGCGGCGCGGGGACCGTCGCCGGCACGACCTGGGTCTGCTGCTCACTGCGACGTGGCGCACCGGTGACGGTCGAATAGACCTCGGTCGGGGCGGAGGAGTCGTCCTTGGCGGCCGCGGCTGCCGCAGCCGTGGCACCGTTGCGCTCCGTGACCGGTGAGCCGCTGGCCCTGCGGTAGGCCTCGAGGCCGGTCCAGGCGGCGGCGCTGACCGAGCGACCCATCCGGGCGGACTGGAGATCGGCCCGGAAGGACGTCGCGTCCTGATAGCGGTCGTCGCGTCGCTTGGCGAGGGCGTGCAGGACCACGGCGTCGAGCTCGGGGGAGATCTCCGAGGGGGCGAAGTCACTCGCGAGCGGGGGCTTCTCACCGACATGCTGGTACGCGATCGCGACGGGGGACTCCCCGGTGAACGGTGCCCGCCCCGTGAGGAGCTCGAACAGCATGCAGCCGGTCGAGTACAGGTCCGAGCGGGCGTCGACGGTCTGCCCCTGAGCCTGCTCGGGGGAGAGATACTGCGCGGTGCCCATGACCGCCTGGGTCTGGGTCATCGTCGCGGAGGTGTCGGCCACGGCCCGGGCGATGCCGAAGTCCATCACCTTGACCGAGCCGTCGTCGGCGATCATGACGTTCGCCGGCTTGATGTCGCGGTGGACGATGCCCATCCGGTGGGAGTACGACAGGGCGTCGAGGACACCCTCGGTGACCCGGGCCGCCTCCTTGCCGCTCATCGGGCCGTCCTCGGTGAGCACCTGGCGCAGGGTCTTGCCGGAGACATACTCCATGACGATGTAGGGCACGTCGTGCTGGGCGCCGCCACTCTCGGTGATGATCTCGTCACCGGAGTCGTAGACGGCGACGATGCTCGCGTGGTTGAGGCCGGCAGCGGACTGGGCCTCGCGCTTGAACCGGGTGAGGAAGGTGGCGTCCCGCGCGAGCTCGCTGCGCAGCAGCTTGATCGCCACCGGGCGACCGAGCCGCGTGTCGTGACCCTTGTGCACCTCGGCCATGCCCCCCCGACCGATGAGTTCTCCGACCTCGTAGCGACCACCGAGGATCTGCATTGGCGCGCTCACGTTTGACCTCCCAGGGTGAGCAGTTCTGACGTTTCACAGACGTTGGGGTATGCGCGGCGCACCGTGCGTGCACCGCAGGATGGTGGGCTGGTTCTCGACGTGGGGCGGTGACTCATGAGCTGAGCACCGCCTCGATGATCGCCTTCGCGACCGGCCCGGCGACCCGGCCTCCGCCGGACTCGCTCTGGGAGTCGCCTTGGTTCTCGACGATGACCGCGACGGCGACCTCGGGGTCGTCCGCCGGGGCGAAGGCCGTGAACCACGCGTGGGCCCGCTGCCCGCCGCCGACCTCGGCGGTCCCGGACTTGCCCGCGACAGCGATGTCGGGGATCTGGACCGGGGTGCCGGTGCCGGACTCGACGACGCGCTGCATCATGATCGAGAGCTGGCTCGCGACGTCAGGGGTGATCGCCTCGGAGAGCTGCTGGGTGGATGCCTCGTCGATGACGTTGAGGTCGTTGCCGACGACCGACTCCACGAGATAGGGCCGCATGACGACGCCACGGTTGGCGATCGCGGCGGTCACCATGGCCACCTGGAGCGGGGTCACCCGCACGTCGCGCTGCCCGATGGCCGACTGGGCGAGCACGTCGAGGCTGAGCTCGTCGGTGGGGAAGCTCGAGCGGGCGACGGTCATCGGGACCCGGAGCGAGTCGCCGATGCCGAAGCGGGCGGCCTGCTCACGCAAGGCGTCCTCACCGATGTCCATCCCGAGGGATCCGAAGGCCGTGTTGCAGGAGATCCGGAGGGCATCGACCATCCTCTGGGTGCCGGACGGGTCGCACTCGGCGCCACCGTAGTTCGGCAGATCGGCAGAGGTGTTGGGCAGGTCGAGGACCCGCGGAGCGTCGAGCTCGGACTCGAGGGTGTAGGTGCCGGTCGACAGCGCGGCCGCAGCCGTGACGAGCTTGAAGGTGGACCCGGGCGGGTAGGTCTCGCTCAGGGCCCGGTTGAGCATCGGCTTGTTCTCAGCCGAGTTGAGCTGCTCCCAGGCCTCGGTGACAGCGGACATGTCGTGGCCGGCGAGGACGCTCGGGTCATAGCTCGGGGCACTGACCATGGCGAGGATGGCCCCGGTCCGGGGGTCGAGGGCCACTGCCGCGCCGCGACGGTCACCGAGGGTCTCGGCGGCCACGCGCTGGGCGGCTGCGTTGATCGTCGTCTCGATGTTGACCCCGCTCGGCCGCTGGCCGGCGAAGACATCGGAGATCCGGCGATAGAACAGCCGGTCCGAGGAGCCGTTGAGGAGGGCGTTCTCGGTCCGCTCGAGCCCGCCACCGGCGCCGTAGAGGAACGAGAAGTATCCGGTGACGGGCGCATACACCGACCCCTCGGGATAGCGGCGGATGCGCTGGTACTGGTTGTCGGTGTCCTCGGACTCGGCAATCGGGGTGCTGTCGACGAGGATCGTGCCGCGGTCGGCGCTGTAGGTCGCGAGCAGGGTGCGGCGGTTGTCCGCGCGGGCATTGATGTCCCGCGCCTGGAAGCCCTGGATGATCGTCGTGCTCACGAGCAGGGTCGTGAAGAGAACCGCGATGACGAGGGCGAGCTTGCGGATGGGGGCGTTCATGAGGCGCGCACCATCTCGGTCGGTTCGGTGCTCGGGCGCCGTGGGGACTCATCGACCGGGCGTCGGGCCTGGTCACTGATCCGCAGGAGGAGGGCGATGATCGTCCAGTTCGCCAGGAGGGAGGACCCGCCGGCCGAGAGGAACGGGGTCGTCAGGCCGGTCAGCGGGATGACCCGGGTGACGCCGCCGATGACGACGAAGCACTGGAGGGCGATGGAGAAGGCGAGGCCGGCGGCGAGCAGCTTCCCGAACCCGTCCCGGACGCCGATGGCGGCGCGCAGACCGCGCTCGACGAGCAGCGCATACAGCAGCAGCATCGCGAACAGGCCGATCAGGCCGAGCTCCTCACCGAAGGCGGTGAAGATGAAGTCGCTCTCCACGACATAGGTCTCGGTGGGCCGGCCACGGCCGAGTCCGGTGCCGACGAGCCCACCGGCGGCCAGACCCATGAGGCCCTTGGCGACCTGGTCCGAGGAGGCCGCGGGATCGAAGGGGTCGAGCCAGAGGTGCACCCGGGTCTGGAGGTGGGCGAACATCCCGTAGGCGAGGTAGGCGCCGACGGCGAGCAGGGACATGCCGATGGCGATCCAGGACACCCGCTCGGTGGCGACATAGAGCATCGCGACGAACAGGCCGAAGAAGAGGAGCGAGGAGCCGAGGTCACGCTGGAAGATGAGGATGCCCATGCTGATGGCCCAGGCGACGACGATCGGGCCGAGGTCCTTGGCGCGCGGGAGGATGAGTCCGAGCACCTTCTTGCCGGCGACGGACAACGCATCACGGGCCGTGACGAGATAACCCGCGAAGAAGACCGCCAGCGCGATCTTGGCGACCTCGCCGGGCTGGAAGTTGAACCCGAAGACCCGGATCCAGATGCGGGCGCCGAACTCCTCGCGGCCGATGATCGGCAGCAGCGGCATGATGAGGAGGACGACGGCAGTCAGACCGGCGAGATACGTGTATCGCCGCAGCAGCCGGTGATCCCGCAGGAAGATCAGCACGAGTGCGGCGATGAAGACCGCGAAGGCCGAGATGACGAGCTGGTTGAGGGCGAGGCCACCGCTGAACGAGTTGCCCCGGGCGATGTCGATCCGGTGCAGCATCACCAGGCCGAGCCCGTTGAGGAGCGTGGCGATCGGCAGCAGCAACGGGTCGGCGTAGGACGCCCGCCACCGCAGCACGAGGTGGAAGACGACGGCGAGGGTGAGCAGTCCGGCCCCCTGGGCGAGCAGGTTGG
>JAAYSB010000275.1 GCA_012518475.1 Intrasporangiaceae bacterium
CCCGCCGCTCCGGCCGGCTGTTGATCTCCACGGCGGTGTTGTGCTCGGCGCAGGCCTCGAACACCGCGCGGGCATCGAAATCCGACTGCGGCCTCGTGCCGCGGGAGCCGGTGACGAGGCGGCCCGTGCAGTGCCCGAGGACGTTGACGCGCGGGTTGCTCACGGCCGTGATCATGCGTCGCGTCATCGGAGCCTTGTTCATCCGCAGCTTGGAGTGCACGGAGGCAGTGACGAGGTCGAGCCGGTCGAGCATCTCGTCGGTCTGGTCGAGCGACCCGTCGTCGAGGATGTCGACCTCGATGCCGGTGAAGAGGGTGAAGGTGTCTCCGAGCGCCGAGTCGATCGCCTTCGCGACCCCGATCTGCTGCTGCAGCCGCTCGGCCGACAACCCGTTGGCGATCCGCAGCCGCGGGGAGTGGTCGGTGAGGACCATCCACGACTGCCCGAGCTCGATCGCGGTGAGTACCATCTCGTCGATCGGAGAGCCCCCGTCCGACCACGTCGAGTGCGTGTGACAGTCGCCCTGGATCAGGCCGAGGAGGTCCTCACCGCCGCTCACGAGCGGTGTCGCCTTCTCCTGCAACGTCGACAGGTATGCGGGCAGCGCCCCCTCGACCGCCTCACCGATCACCCCTGCCGTGCTCTTGCCGATCCCGGGAACGCTCTGCAGCGTCCCCGACTGCGCGTGCTCGCGGACAGCGTCCGGCCCGAGCTGGCGGACCGTCGCCATCGCCTTGCGGAACGCCTCGACGCGATAGCTGCCCGCCCGTTCGCGCTCGAGGAGGAAGGCGATCCGGCGCAGGGCGTCGTCCGGCTCGACCGGGGCGGTCAGCGGGGTGAGCGAGTGCACCGAGGACTCACCAGGACGTGTGCAGGGGGCGGCCCTCCGCATACCCCGCGGTGCTTTGGATCCCGACGAGGGCGCGGGCGGTGAACTCCTCGAGGGAGGTAGCGCCGGCATACGTGCACGAGCTGCGCAGGCCGGCGATGATCGTGTCGATGAGGTCCTCGACGCTCGGCTTGTCCGGGTCGATATACATCCGCGCCGAGGAGATGCCCTCCTCGAACATCGCCTTGCGGGCCCGGTCGTAGGCGCTGTCGGAGGCGGTCCGGTTGCGGACGGCCCGTGAGGAGGCCATCCCGAAGGACTCCTTGTAGAGCCGGCCACTGCTGTCGGTGTAGAGGTCACCCGGGCTCTCGAGGGTCCCGGCGAACCACGAGCCGATCATGACGTTGGAGGCACCGGCGGCCACGGCGAGGGCGACGTCGCGGGGATGGCGGACGCCACCGTCGGCCCAGACGTGCCTGCCGCGCTCGCGGGCGGCGTCGGCGCACTCGAGGACCGCTGAGAACTGAGGACGTCCGACGGCAGTCATCATCCGGGTCGTGCACATCGCGCCCGGGCCGACACCGACCTTGACGATGTCGGCGCCGGCGTCGATGAGGTCGATCGTCCCCTGGGCGGTGACGACGTTGCCGGCGACCACGGGGACCTGCGGGTCGACGCTGCGGACCGCGCCGAGGGCCTCGATCATCTTCTCCTGGTGACCGTGGGCGGTGTCGACGACGAGGCAGTCGGCCCCGGCCTCGAGCAGGGCGCGGGCCTTGGCCGCGACGTCGCCGTTGATGCCGATCGCTGCCGCGATGCGCAGGCGACCGTCGGCGTCGATGGCCGGGGTGTACAGGCCGGACCGAAGCGCGCCCGCCCGGGTGAGCACCCCGAGCAGGTTGCCGTCGTGGTCGACGACGGGGGCGAGGTGGTGACGTGCCTCGGAGAGCCGGTCGAAGGCCTCCTGCGGGGAGAGCCCGTCGCCGATGGTGACCAGGTCGCTCGTCATGACGTCCTCGGCCTGCGCGAAGCGGTCCACGCCGGTGACATCCGACTCTGAGACGACACCGAGGGGTCGCCGGCCGCTCTCGTCGACGACGATGGCTGCGCCGTGGGCACGCTTGGCGATGAGCGCCGCCACCGACCCGACGGTGTCATGGGCCTGCACGGTGACGGCGGTGTCGTGGACGAGGTGCGAGGCCTTGACGTCCGCGATGGCCTGGGCCACGACGTCGATGGGGATGTCCTGGGGGATGACGGCCATGCCGCCACGTCGGGCCACGGTCTCGGCCATCCGGCGCCCGCTCACCGCGGTCATGTTCGCGACGACGAGCGGAATGGTCGTCCCGGTCCCGTCGACCGTCGAGAGGTCGACGTCGAGGCGGCTCGAGATCGCCGAGCGGCTCGGGGCCATGAAGACGTCGTCGTAGGTGAGGTCATGCATGGGGGTGAGTCCGCCGAGGAAACGCATACGTCTCAATCTACGCGGGGGCGCGCACCGCATACCCCCTGCGCGTTTGCGTCGCAGCGACGCCGGCGCGTGCGCCGATAGGAGGGACGCGGGCAACCTGGCAGGATCTGAGGTGTGAGCTTCTTGGTGGAGACCCCGGCGGACCTCGAGCGGCGGCGCGGACTGCGCCGGATGCGGGTCGTGGCGACGTCCCTGCTCGTCATCGCCGCCGTCGTCTGGCTGCTGACGCTGCGGATGGACCAGTCCGGGGTCTGGGGCTACGTGAACTTCGCTGCCAAGGCCGCCATGGTCGGTGCGCTCGCGGACTGGTTCGCCGTCGTCGCCCTCTTCAAGCACCCGCTCGGCATCCCGGTCCCGCACACCGCCCTGGTCAAGAAGCGCAAGGCCGAGCTGGGGCGCAGCCTCGAGGAATTCGTCACGCAGAACTTCATGACCGAGGAGATCGCCCGCGACCGGCTGCTCGCGGCGGATGTGCCCAAACGGCTCGGGGTCTGGCTCGCCGAGGAGCCGAACCGCAAGCGGGCGATGACGGAGGTGGTGCGCGTCGGTCGGGTCGGGCTGGAGCGCGTCAAGGACGAGGACGTCAAGGATCTGCTCGACGACTTCCTCCTGCCCCGCCTGTCCCGTGAGCCGATCGCCCCGATCGCCGGCACCCTCCTCGACGGCATCGTCGAGGACGGCGTGCACCACGGCCTCGTCGAGCTCACCCTCGAGCACCTCCAGCTGTGGCTCCAGGAGAACCCGCAGGCCTTCGCCGAGGTCATGGGGGAGCGGGCACCGTGGTGGAGCCCGCCCTGGGTCGACGGCCGGGTCATCAACTGGACCTACAAGCAGGTCGTGGAGTGGCTGAGCGACGTCCGCTACAACACCCACCACCCGGCCCGGATCGCGCTCGATGACCTGCTGCGCACGCTCTCGGCCGACCTGCAGAACGACCCCGAGGTCCAGGAGCGGGCCGAGGCGCTCAAGGCGCGCCTCCTCGCGAACCCGCAGGTGAGCGTCACCCTCGTCAGCCTGTGGGGCTCGTTCAAGGAGACCCTCCTCGGCGCGATGGACGACGAGACCTCGTACTTCCACACCCGCGGCACCGAGCTCCTCGAGCACCTTTCCGGACGTCTCCAGCACGACGAGGAGGTCCGGGCCCGGATCGACGGCCACCTCGGCGACCTCGTCGGCTTCTTCGTCAACACCTACGGCGGCGAGCTGGCTCAGGTCATCTCGTACACCGTCGACCAGTGGGATGCCGAGGTCGCCTCGGAGCGCATCGAGCTGTTCGTCGGCCGGGACCTCCAGTTCATCCGGATCAACGGAACGATCATCGGCGCCCTCGCCGGTGTCATCATCCACGCCATCAGCCAGGCCGTCGGACACTAGCCATGGAGCGTCGGATCGACCTGCCCACGTGCACCGGCGCCGTGACAGACACCGGCGCCACGGTCATCGCCTGGCAGCCGACAGGGTATGCGCCGGTCCTCTTCCTCAGTTCCGCCGCCGTCCTCGCGCCGGGCAGTGCGGTGCGTGGTGGAGTCCCGGTCTGCTTCCCGTGGTTCGGTCCGGGTCGGCAGCCCGGGGCACCGTTCAGTCACGGGTTCGCCCGGACGGCCAGCTGGGACCACTCCAGCGACCACATCGGCGAGGGCGGGGAGCAGCGGCTCACCTACAGCCTCTGTCGAGACGACGTGAGCGACCCCTACTGGCCGTACGACTAC
Source organism: Intrasporangiaceae bacterium (assembly GCA_012518475.1). Classification (GTDB taxonomy): domain Bacteria; phylum Actinomycetota; class Actinomycetes; order Actinomycetales; family Dermatophilaceae; genus F2B08. The sequence goes on from JAAYSB010000275.1 coordinate 4,010, forward strand.
ACGGCGGATGTCGGGGTGCAGTTCGGCTCACAGCTGACGGTGTCGTTGACGGTGACCAACCTCGACACCGAGATCGTCTCGTACGAGGCCGCGCTGCATTCCTATCTGGCGGTCGGCTCCATCCACGACACCCGGGTCGAGGGTCTCGACGGCGCCGAATACGTCGACAAGGCAGCCGGCGGTATGCGGCGTCGGCAGGAGGGGTCGCTGACGTTCACCGGCGAGACCGACAACGTGTATGCGTGGGCCGGCCCGGTCACCGTCGTCGATGCCGCCGGGGGTCGTCATATCGATGTGAGGAGCTCGGGTGCGTCGAACATTATTGTGTGGAATCCCTGGCGGGAGAAGGCCGCCCGGCTCGCCGACCTGGGCGAGGGGGAGTGGGAGCGCTTCGTCTGTGTCGAGGCCGGCCGCGTGCTCGACGGTGCTGTCCGACTCGGTGAGGGCGAGTCGCATACCCTCACGACAACCATCTCCGTGCGCTGAGGAGGCAACAGGTGGGTACTCGTCGTCCATGGCTGATCACGGGGTTGAACGGCACTCTTGCGCCTAAGCTCGCCGTCGTGCTCCGCGCTCGAGGTGAGGAGGTCGTCGGGTGGGACAGGGATGCCGTACCCGTCGACGATGCCGAGGCGGGCGCCGCGTTCCTTGCCTCGGTCCGGCCTGCAGGAATCTTCCATCTGGGCATGGGGGCGGAGGACTGGGCCGCTCGGCTCGCGAGCTTCGCGGACGAACTCGAGGTGCCGTTCGTCTACACGAGCTCGGTCTCGGTGTTCGGGGTTGCGCCCGGTGATCCCGACGGACCGTTCCACCCCGCCGACCGACCGACGGCCACCGACGACTACGGCGCCTACAAGGCCCGGTGCGAGGCGGCCGTGCGGCGCGCGAACGCTCGTGCCGTCGTGGCCCGGATCGGATGGCAGGCGGATCTCGATGGTGTGGGGAACAACATGGTGGCCCAGCTCGCCGCCCAGGCTGCTGCGGGTGCCGGTCGGGTGCGCGCCAGTCGGCAGTGGCGACCGGCGATGTCCTGGATGCCGGACACGGCGGAGGCGCTCGTCGCGCTGACCCGCTCCGGCCACCACGGAGTCGTCCATCTGGACAGCAACAGCACGGACGGCTGGAGCTTTGCCGATGTTGTCCGGCACGTCGCTCTGCGGACCGGTCAGGCGTGGGTGGTCGATGAGAACGACGAGTTCGTCCGAGACTCTCGGTTGGTCGGCGGTGAGGGCTTGATCAGGCCGCTCTCGTCCCTGTGAGCGCGGTCCTGAGCCTCACGACGACAGGGGATGGCCCTGACGTTCGGGTCTGTCGTTCAGGTCGTGTTCGACTGTCATCGGCCGCGCGCGGCCTAGGATCGCGCGCATGCGCCTGATGAACTCGGTCCTCGGCTTCGTGCTGAGGAAGCTGGGCCTGCTTGTGGCGCTGGTGCTTGTCCTCTTCCTCGGCTACCTGCTCATTCAAGCGGTGGTCCCTTCAGTGCGAGAAGCCGTAGCCAACCGGGATCGACTGGAGGAGGTGGCTGCTGAACGGGCAGCACTCGAGGAGGACCTGGTGCAGCTGCGGAGGGCCGCCGCAGAGGAGCAGAGCGAAGCCCTCGCGTCGTTGGAGGGCAGGATCGACGCCGAGATCGCGGACCTGCGCCAGGGCGTCGGCGACAAGAGGGCCGAGCTCGAGCGTCTTCGCGACAGCAGAGATGAGTCCTGCGGCCTGCGGGCCAGGCTCATCGATCTCGTGACGCCCGGGAACGCGTGCGAGAGCTACGAGAAGGTCGTCGAGACGACGCAGCAGGCGCTGGACACCATCGAGGCAAGCCTCAGCCAAGCTGAGGACAATGCGGCGGTCCTTCGCGATCCTGACCTGACCAGCCGGCAGAAGCTGGAGAGCCTCGGCGCCGGCGGCCCGTCTCCGCTCGAGAGGCAGATCGACACCACGGAGTCGGAGCTGCGCCAGAAGCAGGCCGAAGAGGAGAGCCTGGAGGAAGCCCAGACGTCCGGAGCGGGTTGGGTGGTCGACCAGTGGGCCCGGTCGTGGCAGTGGCTGGCCGCCATTGCGGTGCTCGTTCTCGTACTGCCCGTGCTCATGCGCATCGTCGGATACTTCCTGCTGATGCCGATCGTGAGCCTGGTGCACAAGCCGATCCACTTGGCAGCAGGGTCCGAGCAGACGTCTGCCGACCTCCGCACAGGCACTGCCCAACGGACCCTGCCGATCCGTCTGGAGTCCGGAGAGGTGCTGTCCGCCCGCTCGGAACACGTCCGTCCGGTGCAAGGAAAGGTCGTCGGCCGCCTCCTCTACGACTGGACCTCGCCGTTCATCAGCTTCGCCGCCGGCCTGTACGGACTGACTCGTGTCGTCGGGGATGAACGCAGCACCTCGGCGACGCTGGCTACCCCCGACGACCCGAACTCCTATCTCATGCGCATCGACTTCACCGACCACCCGGGCGTGGTGATGCATCCGAGGCACGTCGTGGGCGTCATCGGCACCCCGGAGCTGCAGACGCGCTGGCGGTGGGGCGTCCAGTCCTTGGCCTCGTGGCAGGTTCGCTACATCCTGTTCTCGGGCACCGGCAGCCTGATCGTTCAGGGCAACGGCGATGTCGTGGCGACCGTCCCCGAGGGCTCGCCGACCAGGATGGAACAGAACCTCGTGATGGGCTTCGACTCCCGGTTGCGAGTCGGTGTCCACCGGACCGAGGTGTTCTGGCCCTATCTGTGGCGCAGGACCCCCCTGGTCGATGACGAGTTCACGGGCGAGCATCCGTTCTTCTGGCAGAAGTCGACCGCTGACGGACCCAGCAACCCGATCGCGAAGGCGTTCGACGCCTTCTTCTCGGGGCTGGGCAAGCTGCTCGGCTTCTAGCGCTCTGCCCGACCGCGCCGCGGTGTCGCCTGCGCCGCGGGCTGCCGGCCACTGCCGACTTCGTGCCGAGTCGCCGATGGCAAGCCGGCGGCGGTCGAGGCTCGCTCCGATAGAGAGCCCCTTGTGACCGTAGAGCTAATCCGGCGTCGCACGCTACGCGGCGGAGGGATAACGCCACACGAATGGGTCGACCCGCGTTGAAGGCAATGTGGAGCACTTCGCGCCAGCTTGCACAACCGGAGGCGTCGCGTGCTGGCGGAGCATTCCGGCTCAGTCCGCAGTGCCGTCCTGGACAACGAGCTGGTCGCCGGTTGTGGCATCGATCAGAGGCCTACTAGCGAGTGGCGTGCTTAGGCGGACTGTCACAGAGTCGAGGCAGTCATTTCTCCCCTCTCCGCCGAAAGTCCGGGTTGATGTGACCCTCATCCGGACATGCTCGCTGTGTTCTTCGAGAATATCGACTACGGGATCGCCCTGGCAGGTCGCGACGGTAACCATAATCTGGTCCGGTTCGGTGAGGTACGCTTCGAAGATATGAACGCTGGTGCGCCACGAAAAGCCGTGGTCGATGGCTACGACGGCACCAGCGACGATCATGAGGACTGCAGCCACGACGACCCAACGTAGTGGTCTACCGCGGCCAACAGAATAGTCATCGGTGTGATTGTTGGGCATTAGTTCCTCGCGATCCACACTTCAAGCGCGTTGTCGATCCGGTCCGCACGAGAGAACGTGCCACGACTGAACGGCGCCACCGGGTCATACATCATGCCCGGTCCTCAGCAACGATCTCGGCCCCGGTGAACGAGTCCGGGTGTGCATCTCGAAGGGTAGAGGCTGCAAGCGCGAAATTGTCATTCCAAGCGAGCCGAGATCATCTGGTCCAGAGGCTCGCGAGTCTGCTCCGCTATGCGCTCAAGATCCTGCATCTCGGCGGTGTTGATCCCATCGTCAATGCGTGGGGAGGGAACCTCCGGGGAGTAGTCGGCCAGAGGTTTGGCCGCGATGAGATCACCCTGTGCATTCGCAGCACCGCCCTGTAGAGAGCGCCGCAACCGCAACTCCTGCAACAACCAGTAGAGCTCTTGGAGATCGACCCATGTCTTCATGCCCTAGTACATAGTCGAATGTGAGGAGAGGAATGCTCCTCAAGCCACTGGCTAGCGGACAAGGCGGTTCGAGTCGTCGCAGGCGACGCTTGCGCCACCACAGCTCGACTGCTTGCCCGCTGGCGTCCAGGCCCTTGACACGCACCACCGGCCGGTGGTCGAGCCGTTCGACGCTGGAGACGACGAACTCGTCTTCCAGTCCGAACAGCACTGACGTTGTCATTCATGCTCGTGGCCTCGTATTGCTGGGGGTGAGGTAGACACCCGACCCGACGGCAAGCGCCACCATCATCACTCACTCCTGAACCGGCGAAAGCGATGGCCCAGACGGTTAGGAGCAGCCTCCCGATACAGCGTCCGCAACACGCAGCAGGTCCGGCATCTGTCTCATGCGATCTACCTCCCTCACGATTCGACATCCCAGCCGCGCGTTTCGCCGCGAAGTGCCGCATGTTTCGGGATCTGCCGGAAAGTGTCCTTCGCAGTCGCCGCCGTTGAGGAGTCGCCGGTCGTGGAGGAGCTCAAGTCTGGAAGTACCAGTACAAGTGATGGCCGGTGTCGTGTGCGCGGGCAGCAAGGTCGCGCAACTGGTGGAGGAAGGCCAGATGACGGTCGAGGTCGTCTCGGGTTGGCCCCTCGCCGTCCTGCGGCGCGAGTTCCTCGGTCTGCGCCCACGCGCCGACGATGTTCTCCAAAGCCCCTTCAGGCGCGGCCGCGAGAGCGTCCCGAAGGGTGTCCGTCACACTAAGCACCCCGCAGTCCTCCGGAGGGTCGTCGTCGGAGATCTCGCCGCCCCACCGTGGATCCTCCTCCAGGCGGTCGTACGGCGCGCCGGTTAGCAGTTCCTCTAGCTTGCCCATGTTGACTACGCCGTCGTAGCCGCGCGCTGCGAACCCATCGAACGCCGCGCCGGCTTCTTCGATAACGGCTTCCTTGCGGAGCCAGCCCGTCTTCCGGGTGCCGACCTGCACAGGCCAGCCCAACGGGCCGCCGGGACGGCGTTCGGCCTCCGCGGCCGCCGCGTCGCTGGGTGCGCTGAAGAAGGCGACGTCGATGCCCATGTAGGGATTCTGGCGCACTCCGTCTCAACGACACGAGGCGCCCCGACTGGGCGGCGGAAAGGACTACGCCGTGCTCGATGCCGAACGGCCGTGTTTGCGTGCTGACGCGCCCGTCGTGCTGACGCGCCCGTCGTGCCGTCGCTCCATTGATCTCATGTTGGAGATCCATGCCGTCGAACTGGCGATTCTGCTTGCCGCCGTTGTCGCCATGGCGACCACTCTCTACTTCATCGTCAGGTTGGCCGTCGGTCACGGCTCCAAGTAGTCCTGACACGCGCGAAGTCGCCCGGGGCGCCACAGCCGACCCCGACGGGGAGGTCGCGCGTTTCGCGGCGATGAGACCCACCTCGATGTTCGCGCTCAAGCCGATGTGCGGTCGCGTGGTCATGGGTGCGCTGGTGACGATCAAGGTTTGAAGGTTCGGCCATCTCGCGGCGGTGCCGCTGCTGGACGAGGCCTATTGGTATCGCCGCAACCTGCGAGACTCTCAGCGTGGGACACCAGATTTCCGTGCTCGGCACGGCGGCTGATGTGGTCGTACAGCACGTCGACGAGAAGGTCGGCTGGTTCCGCCGGAAGTTCGTCCCGCGGGGGTTCCCTTACCTCGAATGGACCGTGGACGGCGTTCCGCTGCGACAGATCGTCGCGTGGCCGACTGGTGAGGTCGCTGGGGAAGTAACGCCGATTCAGAATGAGTACGCCATGCGGGAGTACGAGGCCGACTACCTTCGCGCAATCCTCGGTGAGCCGGTGGAACGAGACTGGACGATCATGTCCGACGGTCGCGTTCCTCTGCTCGTCTGTGGTACAGATTTTGATCTGAACTGTCGCGCGCTGACTGCCGAGCTCGTGGTCTCTGGGACCACGGTCGAGTGGCGTGCTATCGCATGGCAGGTGGACTATGAGCCGCTCGACCTGGAAGAACAGGAGCAGCCGGTCATCACGTTGACGTTCGATCGTCGGCAGTACGACGCCGTCGTTCGCCCGTTGTTCACGGCACTCACCGAGTCATAGGTCGCGTGCGCCCCGGTACCCGCTCATGCCGCAATCCGGGCGGGAGGCAGGTGACGCGATCACGCGGCGGATGACTGCTGCCCCTGAAGTGGGTTACTCGGGGTGGCTCCACGGGTTGACGATGCTGACGCTGAGGGGTTCGAAGTGCTTCGTGTTGCGGGTGGCGACGGTCATTCCGGTGCTCTGAGCGATTGCTGCGATGAGCGCATCGTCCAGGGGCGCCTGGTCGGGGACAGGGTAGGTGGCCACGATTCGTGCTGCGGACAGGTCGAACGGGAGGACCCGACCGGCGAAGGCCGGCAAGACATGCTCCTCAAGCCACCGGCGAAGGACCGCTCCCTGAACGGGGTCGGACCTTTCCTTGGCGACAACGCCACGCTCGATCTCGGCAACCGTCAACGCCGCAACGAACTGGTCGGCCACCGGGATCGCGGCGGCCCAGGCCTGGACCTGCGGCTCGCGGCCACGGACACGTAGTGCGGAGACCACGTTGGTGTCCAGCAGGTACCTCACAGCGCAGTGGTGCGCGCGGTCAGGCCGAGTCGGCCCGGCTCGAACTCGATCTGGGCGCCCTCGTCCATGGCGACCAGGTCGACGATCGACGCGGGCTCACGGGCGATCGCCTCGGCGAGGATCTCGCGAGCCTCGGCTTCAAGGGATCGGTGGTGCTGCTCGGCACGGGCCCGAAGTGCCGCCTTGGTCCCGGCGGGCAGGTTGCGGATCAGGATTTGCTCCACGACAGTCACCCCTTTCGATATCGAGTAGATGATATCAGGAATTCCTGGAGAACCAGAGGAGCTTCACGAGGTAGCCCCTTGTGGGCGGAAGGTCGCGCCGGGGCCAGCCCGTGGCATTGCCGCCTTGAACGCTGAGAGAGGGGGATCTAGGAGGTGCTTGGACCGGGTGCAATTCGCTGGCGCCTCCCCTTCTGACGCACCGGAAAACTCCGGCAACCACGCTCAACCTTTACACGCACCTGCTGCCGGACGCGCTCGACGGTGCCGCTGCCAAGCTAGACGGTTATCTGGAAGGCCGGCTGTGACGGCCTACGGACAGCCTTCCGACTCCCCGAGTCCACCAGAAGAGTGATTGATACCAGCTCTGACCTGCGAAGATAAATGAGTGGGCCCCGTGGGACTCGAACCCACAACCTACGGATTAAAAGTCCGCAGCTCTAACCATTGAGCTAGAGGCCCCGCGCCGGCTGCCACGTGGGTGGCGCGGCCCGGCACAGGCAGCAAGCCTAGTAGCCCCGCTGCCGTGCTCTCTCACTCGGCAGAGGCTCGAGCCGGCCTACGGGACCGGTGCGGTCCGGGCGACCGCCCGAGCCCTTGGCCTCGGACTCGTCCTTTGCCTTTTCCTCGGCCTCCTTCTCCTTGCGGGCGGCCCGGACGCGGACGTCCCGCTCGAAGGCCTCGTCCCTCCAGTCACGACCGCTGATGGAGGCGTGCCGCTCGGAGTCCTCGGCGCCGGTCTCGGCGTATCCGCGGGTGCGCGCACGCTCGCTGGGCAGTGGCTCGAGGACGGCCTGGCCGGGGTCGGTGTCGGCCGGGTCTGCGTTGGCCCCGACCTTCTCGCTGCGCGCAGGTTTTCCGGAGCCGGAGCCCCGGTCCGAGCCCGTGGCTGAGTTCGCGTCCGCGGGTGCAGGCGCAGCGAGGTGTCCGGTGGCTCCGGCGGCGCGGGCCTCCATCCGCAGCTGGCGACCCTCGTCGATGCGCTCGACGAGCTTCTCGGCAGCCTTGTCCGACTGGCGGGTGTCGCGCGGGGGCAGCTGGAGGGTCTCCTCGGCCTTGATGCCGGCCTGGAGCTGACGGGAACGCTCCATCTCGGCGTCGACCTCCGCGCCGAAGAGCAGCACCATGTTGGTGATCCAGAGCCAGAGCAGGGCGATGATGACACCGGCCAGTGCGCCGTAGGTCGCCTCGTAGCTGCCGAAGTTCGAGACGTAGAAGCCGAATCCGAAGGTCGCGATGATGAGCACGACGATGGCGATGACGGCACCGACGCTGATCCAGCGGAACTTCGGCTGCTGCACGTTCGGAGTGGCGTAGTAGAGGATCGCGACGGCGAGGACGACGAGGAGGAGGATGACCGGCCACTTGGCGATGTTCCAGATCATGACGGTCTGGTCGCCGAGCCCGATGACGCTGCCGATGGTGCGGGCCACGCCACCACTGAGGACGACACCGAGGATGCAGAGCAGCGCGATGGTGAGCAGGATGACGGTGATGATGAGGTTGCGCGGACGCAGCACCCAGATCGGGCGTCCCTCGTCGACCTGATAGATGCGGTTCATCGCGCGGCCGAACCCGTTGACATAGTTCGAGGCAGCCCAGATCGCACCAGCGAGGCCGACGAGGAGGGTGATCCAGCCACCCTGCGCCGTCGACATCGACTCGATGATCCCGGTGATGTTCCTGGCCACGTCTCCCTGGCCTGCCTCCTCGAGAACCTCGGTGATGGCTCGCACCGCGGCATCGGGTTGACCGAGCACCGGGAGGATCGACGTGATGGCGAGCGCTGCCGGGAAGATCGAGAGCACCGCGTAGTACGTCAGCATGGCGGCCAGGTCGGTGACCTGGTCGCGGTTGAACTCCGCGACAGCGTTCTTGAGGGTGTGCTTGATCGACGGCTTGTCGAGATCGGTCGGGTTCGCCGGCTTGCGCGGGTCGTCCGGGTCGGGCGCGGTCTGTGCCTTGACGGTGCTCTCGCCTTCACGGGCCACAGGGTCCTCCAGGGGTGAGTGGGGGTATGCCGGGGCAGAATCTGCATCCACGCTACCGACTGTGCACGCTTGGGCGACGACAGATCGGCGACGAGGGCGGACAGTGGTTCACTGGAGGTATGCCCGCCCACGGACGCCCCCTTCCGCGTCGCCCGGTCCACTTCGGCCCGGAGGCAATGGAGACGTATGGGGGACTGACGCCCGACCCGGCGGATCTTGTCGAGGCCGCCCACCAGAGCGCAGCGCTCGTCGTCACCGCCGGCCGGGACGCCGAGAGCACAGAGGAGTTCGTCTCCCTCATCGACCAGGTCGGCCTCTCGACGCTCGCCGAGCTGTGGTCGGAGCGGCCCGCCCGCACCCTGCCAGGGGTGCTCTGGCGGCTCTATGTCATCCGCGAGTGGATCCGGCGCGCTCCGGACCTCGCCAGCCGCGAGTACACAGCGGGTATGCGTCACGCCGAGGCCCACCACGCCGTTGCCGGCAGCGCCGAGCCACCTGGGCCGACCGAGGTGGGACTGGTCGCCGACGAGATCCTGCGTGGGGTGTACAGCGGCGACCTGGCCGTGGCCCTGGACCGTGCGTCGTCCTTCTGCCACGTCGTCGCCTCTGGACGCGCCGAGCTCGCGGACGGCACGGACCTCGACGACAGTGAGGCCGGGACCCGGGAGACCCGCCAGGCTGGCGCGATGCAGACGACTGCGCTCGACCTGGCCGCCGCGGCCCGGATGTGGACCTCGGGCACGCTGACCTGAGCCCCCCGGGCACCGTGCCACAACCTGGTAATTGCCAGGTTGTTGCACGGGCACCGGTAACGAGATCGGGAAACCGGTCCTCGGTCCTCGGTTCCCCGGACAGCGCGGGTCCTTGGTCACAGGGCTGCGCGAGGGTTAGCCTTGTCGGGCTACGTCGGACTGCGGCAGCCCCGGGTCCCAAACTAAGCCGCTACGAGCGGCCACGCGCCGTGAGGCGCTCCCAGTCCGGCGTGGCACTTTCCTTTTCTCACCCGTACCGCCATGCAGGCGACGTTGGTTGTCGTGATCGCCACTTTGCTGCTATGTGGAAGAAGTGGCGACTGGGGGAGGTGGGGGAGCAGCGTGTCGTTGCCCTCGGGTGGACGGGTGCGCTGTGCATACCGGCTCTTGACGATCCGACGATCCGCTCGTCCAGGGAAGTCCCAGGTGAACCGGGGATCATGGCCCCGTGACGATCCTGCCGCCCGAGAGTCCGCCGCGCCGCCGTGGGTGCGCCACGCGGCTCATCGCGCTGCTCCTCATCGCCTTCGTGGGCTTCGCCGGATTCCAGGCTGTCGGGCTCGCCGTCGACGATCTGCGGTGGCTGCGGGACCGCGCGCTGGCGGAGGCCGAGGCTCTCGTCGGGGACCAGGCCACTGTCTCGGACGGGATGGACGGTCATGCAGGATCAGGCGGAGACGGCTACTCCTTCAGCGCTGTCCAGCCGGACGGGGTCTCTCCGGTGACGTGGCCGTGCGAGGGGACGATCCGCATCGAGATCAACCCCGAGGGTGCACCCGAAGGGCATGCCGAGCTCGTGGCAGAGGCGGTGGATCGGATCAACGCGGCGAGCGGATTCACCTTCGAGATCGTCGGGCAGAGCGACGACCGGGACTTCCTCGACCGGCGGCCCGGCCCGGTCCTGCTCGGGTTCGCCGACGCCGATGAGGTCGAGCATCTCGACGGCCCGATCGCGGGAGTCGGCGGCAGTCTGTATGCGTCAGCACCCGGGGAGAGCGCCTTCACGTCGGTCGGCGGGATGGTCGTCCTCGATGAGGCGGCCTTCGGCCGACGGATGAGCGACGCGACGGCCGAGGCGATCATCATGCACGAGCTGGCGCACGTCCTCGGGCTCGGGCACACCGACGCCCGGGGCCAGCTGATGCGAGGAACGAATACCTTCCAGGTGGACTTCGGCGAAGGTGACCGTGCCGGACTGACCGCGCTGCGGGAGCATGCCTGCTCCTGAGCGGCAGCGCGCCCTCGCGGGCCGTCAGGACGGCTGGCCCGTGGGGTCCGCCGAGACTGCTCCGGCGCACTCCTCGAGGTGCTTCGCGCCCTCCTTGTGGGCGCTGGCATAGGCGCGCCGGGCGTGTGAGAGCCAGCCGCAGGCCCGGCACTGGGCGAAGACGAAGGCTCCACGCTCGACGATGACCCAGGCCTGGTCGCTCTGCTCCACACCCCAAGCATGCGGAACGCCGCCGCCCGAATCAAATGGACGGCGGCGCTCCCTTCCCCCGGGGCAGGTTCTGTCAGCCGAAGCGGCCCGAGACGTAGTCCTCGGTGGCCTTGTTCGCGGGATTCGAGAAGATCTTCTCGGTGTCGTCGAACTCGATGAGCTTGCCCGGCTTGCCGGTGCCGGCGATGTTGAAGAACCCGGTCCGGTCCGAGACGCGGGCCGCCTGCTGCATGTTGTGGGTGACGATGACGATCGTGTACTCGTTCTTCAGCTCGTTCATCAGGTCCTCGATGGCGAGTGTCGAGATCGGGTCCAGCGCCGAGCAGGGCTCGTCCATGAGGACGACGTCCGGCTGGATGGCGATCGTCCGGGCGATGCACAGTCGCTGCTGCTGACCGCCGGAGAGACCCGAACCGGGCTGGTCGAGGCGGTCCTTGACCTCCTCCCAGAGGTTCGCCCCCCGGAGAGAGGACTCGACGAGGTCGTTGGCGTCGGACTTGCTGATCTTGGTGTTGTTGAGCTTGACGCCGGCGAGGACGTTCTCCTTGATCGACATCGTCGGGAACGGGTTCGGCCGCTGGAAGACCATGCCGATGCGGCGCCGGACGCTCACCGGGTCGACGTTCTTGCCATAGAGGTTCTGCCCGTCCATCGTCACATTCCCTTTGCAGTAGGCGCCGGGGATGACCTCGTGCATGCGGTTGAGCGAGCGCAGGAAGGTCGACTTGCCGCAGCCGGAGGGGCCGATGAGCGCGGTGATGGCCTTCGGCTCGATCGTCATCGAGACGTTCTCGACCGCCAGGAAGTCGCCGTAGTAGATGTCGAGGTCTGTGACTTCGATGAGCTTGGACACTGTGTGTGTTTCCTTCGTGCTGATCTGGTGCTGAGGGGAGGCTGGCGGGTGCTGAGGTGCGCGTGCGGGCGGTCAGCGACCGGTCTTGGGGGCGAAGAACTTGGAGATGAGGCGGGCGATGATGTTCAGCGTCATGACGATGAGCATGAGGGTGAGCACCGCCGCCCACATCCGCTCGGTGAACGCCTCGCGGGGAATGCCGGGGGTGGCGTAGGAGTAGTAGGCGAACACCGGCAGGGTCTGCATGCGACCGTCGAACGGGTTCACGTTGAGGTTGGTCGTCGTCCCGACCGTGACGAGCAGCGGCGCGGTCTCACCGATGACGCGGGCGATGGCGAGGGTGACGCCGGTGCCGATGCCGGCGGCGGCGGTGGGCAGGACGACCTTGGAGATCGTCAGCCACTTCGGGACCCCGAGCGCATAGGACGCCTCACGGAGCTCGTTCGGCACGAGCCGGAGCATCTCCTCGGTGGAGCGGACGACGACCGGGATCATCAGCACCATGAGGGCGACCGAGCCGATGATGCCCATCCGGGCACCCGGACCGAGGAAGAGCGTGAACAGGGCCACGGCGAAGAGGCCGGCGACGATGGACGGGATGCCCGTCATGACGTCGACGAAGAACGTCAGCGCCTTTGCCAGCCGCCCCTTCTGCCCGTACTCGACGAGATAGATCGCGGCGAAGATCCCGATCGGGACCGACAGCAGCGTGGTGATGCCGGTGATGATGAGGGTGCCCATGATGGCGTGGTATGCCCCGCCACCCTCGCCGAGAACGCCTCGCATCGACCAGGTGAAGAACTCGGCGTCGAAGCGGGCCAGGCCCTTGCTCACAACGGTCCAGATCACCGACAGCAGCGGGATCAGCGCCATGAGGAAGAACGTCGTCACCAGGCCGGTGACGAACCGGTCGAGACCATGCCGGCGACCCTCGATGGCCCGGCCGACGACATAGATGACGACGAGGTAGATCGCCGCACCGAGCATGAGGAGCGGGAAGAGCGAGACGGTCCCGAAGACGTAGAGGAGACCGAGTGCGAGCAGCACCGACCCGATGAGGATGCCGGCGTGCAGGGCCTGGGAGATGCGACCGGGCTTGATCCCGCTCGTCTCGACCTGGGCGTTCCGGCTGCTTGTCGGCTCGGTGCGGGCGGGCGTCGAGGTGGTCATCAGTTGGCTCCTGAGAACGCGGCGCGACGGGAGACGATGTAGCGGGCGGCCATGTTGACGATCAGGGTGACGAAGAAGAGCACGAGGCCGCTGGCGACGAGGGTGGCGAGGTGGGCGCCGTGCGAGGCCTCGGGGAACTGCAAGGCGATGTCGGCGGCGATGGTTCCGGGGTTGGCCGGGCTCGTGACGACGGGCGTGTAGCGGGCCGAGATCGACAGGATGATCGCGACGGCCATGGTCTCGCCGAGGGCACGACCCAGTCCGAGCATGGCTCCGGAGATGATGCCCGAACGGCCGAAGGGGAGGACCGCCTGGCGGATCATCTCCCAGCGAGTCGCTCCCAGTGCCAGGGAGGCCTCCTCGTGGAGCCGGGGAGTTTGGAGGAACACCTCACGGTTCACGGCCGTCATGATCGGCAGGATCATGATCGCCAGAACGGCGCCGGTGACGAGCATCGACTTCGGCGAGGCCGGGCCCCCGATGAACGGCAGGAACTGGAGGTTGTCGATCGACCAGGCCTGGATGCCCATGAGCATCGGGCCGATGACCGAGACGCCCCACAGGCCGAAGACGACCGACGGGACGGCGGCGAGCAGGTCGATGACATAGCCGAGGGCCGCGGCGAGCTTGCGGGGGGCGTAGTGCGAGATGAACAGGGCGATCCCGATGGAGAGCGGGAAGGCGATGATGAGTGCGATGAGGGCCGCGACGAGCGTGCCGTAGACGAGCGGTCCGATGTACCAGAGCAGCCCGTTCCCGCCGCGGACCTCTGAGGGGTCGGCGACCAGGGCCGGCCAGGCCTGCCAGAGCAGGAAGGCCGCGACGCCGACCAGCGTGACGAGGATCATCACACCCGAGGCGGTGGAGAGGCCGGCGAAGATCTTGTCGCCGGGCCGGACGACGGGCTTGTCGGCCGTCGGGCTCGCGGCGGTGGGCGCTGGGGGCTGCGCCGTGGTGCTCATGGCTGCTCCGTCAGGGGGCTGGGGTCAGGCAAGGGACTGGCACAAGGATGGTCGCACGATCCGGGGGCGACGCGACACCGTGGATACGGTCTCACGTCGCCCCCGGATCTGTGGACCAGATGTCACTCGGTCTCGATCGCGTCGATGGCCTTCATCGCGTTGTCGCGGAAGGTCTGCGAGATCGGGGCCGAGCCGGCGTTCTGCTGGGCGACGGTCTGACCCTCCTCGGAGACCATGTAGGACAGGAACGCCTTCACCAGCGCGGCGTCGTTGGCGTCCTCGTACTTGGTGCACGCCATGGTGTAGGCCGCGAGGACGACCGGGTAGACACCGGCCTCCTGGGTCTCGCGGTCGATGTCGACGGCGAAGTCGTACTCGCCGCGGCCCTCGACACGCGGGGAGGCGTCGATGATCTTCGCTGCGGCCTCGGGGTCCGGTCCGACGAACTCCTCGCCGACCTTCACCGAGACGGTCTTCAGCTCACCGATCTGGGAGGCGTCCGCATACCCGATCGCTCCGGCCGTCCGGCCGATGGCGTCGACGACACCCGAGGTGCCCTGGCCGCCGGTGCCGCCGGGGACCGGCCAGTCGTCGACCGCGCCGTGGGTCCACACGTCCGGGGCTGCGGCGCTGAGGTAGTCGGTGAAGTTCTTCGTCGTGCCGGAGCCGTCCGAGCGGTTGACCGGGGCGATCGCGTCGCTCGGGAGCGTGGCGTCGGGGTTGTCAGCGGCGATGGCCGGGTCGTCCCAGGTCTTGATCTCCTGGGTGAAGATCTTGGCCAAGGTCTCGGGGGACAGGTTGAGCTGGTCGACGCCCTCGACGTTGTAGGCGATGGCGATCGGGGAGACGTAGGCCGGCAGCTCGATGAGCTCGCCGCCCTCGCAACGGTCGGCCGCGAGCGCGACCTCCTCGTCCGACAGGTAGGCGTCGGAGCCACCGAAGACGGTGGCACCGCTGAGGAACTGCTCACGGCCACCGGAGGAACCGACCGGGTCGTAGGAGACGGTGACGTCACCGTGGGTGCTCTCGAAGGACGCCTTCCAGGCCTCCATGGCGGCACCCTGGGAGGAGGCGCCGGCACCGGCGATGGAGCCGGAGAGCTCCTCGGCCGGGGCCTCGGCGCCGGCGGTGTCGTCGCCCGAACCAGCGGTGCTCTCGCCACCGGCTGCGGTGGTGTCGCTGTTGCTGTCGGTCTCCTCGTTGGCGGCACCGCAGGCAGCGAGGGAGAAGGTCAGGAGCAGGGCAGCCGGAGCGGCCGCGATGCGGAAGGTGGAGCGGTTCACGAGATGTGGCCTCTCTGAGTCAAGGGATTCACGTAGCACGCGCGCAGGGCGGCTCCGAGGCGCGACCTCCATCGGGCGTGCGCTCCGACGCTAAGTGCGGTCGGTGACGCACTGAGGCGTGGAAGGTGAACGGAAGGTGAACGATGGTCAGACTTTGCTCGTCACCCTTGTCCGAAGCGTGATCTTCGTGCTTGGGGGTCCCGCTGCACCGCGACGGGGCGAAGAACGTGGAGCGGCGGGAGCCCACAAGCCGGACATGCCGATGCGGTTTCGGTCAGGGGCTGGGCAGATGCCGTTCGACGGCCACGACCTGGGGTCCGAGAGTCCGGGAGTGCGTGACGTGGGCGACGAGCACCTCTCCCTTCGCCATACCCAGATCGATGGCGTTGTCGACCGCGACCTGGGCCGCCCTTCCGGACTCGCTGTGCGAGCACCGGGCCGAGAGCACATGGAGCATCGCCGGCAGGACCGGGCCGTGCCCGCACAGAGCCCGAGGCCGCCTCTTCGCGAGCTGCCGGTGGGTGATCTCCGCGGCCGCGACCGGGTCGAGGGCGAAGTCCTCCTCGCTGAGCGAGCCGTGGATCGTCACGCTGCGGCCGAGGGACTGTGCGTACGGGGTGAGCGTGTCGACGCAGCGAACCGACGGTGAGCTGCCCACCCGCTGGATGCCGTAGGCACCGAGCAGCGGGATGATGTCGAGCGAACGCTGCCTGCCGGCCTCGTCGAGCGGCCGCTGCTGGTCATCCTCTCCGGAGAAGTCCGAGCGGGAGAGGGCCTTCGCGTGCCGGACGATGAGGAACGCGGTCGTGTCGAGCTCCCCCTCCTTGTCGGCACGCACGAGGGCCCTCAGCTGGTCGCGGTCACGCGAGTAGTCGAGGCGGTCGTGGGCGTCCTGCACGGCAAGCCAGGCGATCTCGTCGATCTCGTTGCGCAGCGGTCCGCCCTTGGCGGTCGGAGTCGCCGCCCAGTAGCGAACCTCCTTGGTCGCCGGGACCCCCTGCTTGTCGAGGACGGTATAGCTCGTGCTCGGCAGCGGCCGGCCGAGCCGGACCGGGATAGAGGTCTCCTCCTCGGTCTCCCGTCCCGCCGCCACGGCCCACTCCTCGCCGGGATCGAGCTTGCCCTTGGCCCAGGACCAGTCGTGGTACCGGGGCCGGTGCACGAGGAGAACCTCGAGCCCGCCCGCCTTCGTGCGGCGCCACGGGAGGGTCCCCGCGGCTGGAATCGTCGATGGCATGGAGCGTGGTGACCTCTGCTGCCGGCTAGCGGCGACGCGCCTTGCGTCGACGCTTGTCGTACATGGCGATGAGCGCGCTCTGGATGTCTGCGAGAGGCTGGCCATCGGGGTCATGGGCGACGCGGGTCCAGCGTCCGTCCGGACCCAGGTCCCAGTGGGCGAACTCGTCGCTGGCGCCCATGGCGAAGAGGTTCTGCACCTCACGGATGTGCCGGTCCTCGGCGAGCCGCACGAGGGTCTCCACGCGGCGGTCCAGGTTGCGGTGCATCATGTCGGCGCTGCCGAGATAGACGATCGGCTCGGCGTCACCGTCCCCGCCTCCGCCACCGAACATGAACAGGCGCGAGTGCTCGAGGAAGCGGCCGAGGACCGAGCGGACGGTGATCGTCTCGGACAGCCCGGGCACGCCCGGTCGCAGCGCGCAGATCCCACGGATCCACAGCTGGACCGGCACCCCGGCCCGGGATGCGCGGTAGAGGGCGTCGATGATCTGCTCGTCGACGATCGAGTTGACCTTGATCGCGATCGATCCGGTGCCGGTCTCCTCCTGGTGGCGGATCTCGTCGTCGATGAGCCGGATCAACCCGGAGCGGACCGAGCGCGGCGCGACGAGCAGGCGCTTGAACTTGCTTCGCGGCGCCCATCCGGAGAGCTGGTTGAAGAGCTTGGTCAGGTCCTCGCCGACCTCGGGGTCGTCGGTGAGCAGGCCCAGGTCCTCATAGAGCCGGGCCGTCTTGGGGTTGTAGTTGCCGGTGCCGATGTGGCAGTACCGCGCGAGCCCGCCGGCCTCCTGGCGCACGACGAGGGTGAGCTTGCAGTGCGTCTTGAGCCCGACGATGCCGTAGACGACGTGGACACCTGCGTGCTCGAGCTTGCGGGCCCAGGAGATGTTGTTCTCCTCGTCGAAGCGGGCCTTGATCTCGACGACGGCGAGGACCTGCTTGCCGGCCTCAGCAGCATCGACGAGGGCGTCGATGATCGGGCTATCGCCGCTCGTGCGATAGAGGGTCTGCTTGATGGCGAGGACGTTGGGGTCGGCCGCGGCCTGCTCGATGAAGGCCTGGACCGATGTCGAGAACGAGTCGTAGGGGTGGTGGAGGAGGACGTCCTGCTTGCGCACGGCCGCGAGGATGTCGCGGGCCTTGGCGCTCTCGGTCGGGGCCAGGTCGGAGTGCGTCCGTGCAAGGAAGCGGTCGAACTGGAGGTCGGAGCGGTCCAGGTCCGCGACGACGTTGAGGCCGCGCAGGTCGAGTGGGGTCGGCAGCCGATAGACCTCGGAGTCGGAGACCCCGAGCTCGCGGATAAGCATCGACAGCACCCGGTCGTCCATGTCGGCTTCGACCTC
>JAAYSB010000276.1 GCA_012518475.1 Intrasporangiaceae bacterium
CCCGGTCACCTGCTCCAGCTCGGCGATCAACTGGAGCAGCGTCGTGTTGGTGCCGAAGGCCAGGTTGACCGGCTCGGGGTGGGTGACGCCGCGGACCGCTGCGTCGAGCAGAACCTCGCAGACCGTGCCCACATAGGTGAAGTCCCGGGAGTTGGAGCCGTCGCCGTTGACCGGCAGCGGCCGATCGGAGCAGAGGGCGTCCATGAAGACCGGGATCACCGCCGCATACACGTGACCGGCGCGCTGGAGGGGACCGAAGACGTTGAAGAAGCGGAAGGCCATGGTGCGCAGCCCGAAGGAGTCCTGGTAGGCGAGCGCGTACTGCTCGGTCGCGAGCTTGGTGACCGCATAGGGACTCATCGGGCCGACCCATTCGCGCTCCCCCTTGGGAAGCGCCGGGTTGCGGCCGTAGACCGAGGACGAGGAGGCGACCGAGACATGGCCCACTTCCGCCGCGCGCGCAGCCTCGAGCACGCGCAGGGTGCCGGTGCTGTTGACCTCGTGGCTCCTGACCGGGTCCTTGATCGATCGCGGGACACTTCCCAGAGCAGCCAGGTGGATCACCGCATCGACGCCCTCCATGGCATCTGCGAGCGGGGCGGGGTCGAGGATCGAGCCCTCGATGAACCGTGTATCGAGAGACTCGACGTTGGCGCGCAGTCCGGTGGACAGATCATCGATGATGCTGACCTCGTGGCCGGCGTCAAGCGCCCGTGAGGTCAGGTTGGCTCCGATGAAGCCTGCCCCACCCGTGATGAGTAGTCGCACCGGTTTCCCTTCCGTCATCGTGTGAACCTCGATCCGCGCTCAGGCTACCCGGACGGCTGCTCGGCTCTGCTGTCAGGCGGAGCGCACCGCTGTCAGCCGGAGTCATGGAGCCCCGTGACGACGTCGATGAGCTCGGTGCGGCCGCGCGGGCGGTGGTCAGCGCAGCGGACGGCTGGCGCGGCTAGGGCAACGGGCCGCGCAGGCGGATCGAGATCGTCCCCTCGAGGACCAGTGATCCGTCGGCATCCCGGTGCGGGGTGAGGTCTGCCTCGACCTGGGCCCCGGTGAGTGAGAGTCCGTCAAGGGACACGGTCGCGGCCTCCTGGGCCGGCACCGCGGCCATCGCTGTCACGGGTCGTCCTGCGCCGGATCCCTGCGTCTCGAGCCCGGAGTCCGTGGCATCCGCTGCGCCGGCTTCCTCGACTGAAGGCGTCGTGGGCGCGGCGGCTGCAGCCGCGAGCGTCTCGGCGGCCGGGCGCGCCGATGGTGGCTCGACGACGACGACCTCCCCGATGCTCGGGACGACCGCATCGACTCCGAGCTGCTCGGTGATGCGGGCGGCGAGGGTCGCCGCGGGCTCGGCCTCGCCGTGGGCGCAGTACACGATGCCCGGTGCCGGGCGCAGGTCCCTGACCCAGTCGACGAGCTCGCTGCCGTCGGCGTGGACGGAGAACTCCTCGTCCCGGACGATCTCCGCCTTCACCCCGACATACCGCCCATGCATCTTGAGTCGCTGGGCCCCCTCGAGCAGCGCCCGCCCGCGGGTCCCGACCGCCTGATAGCCGGTCAGAACGACCGCGTTGCGGGGATCGGGGAGCATCCGCTCGAGGTGGTGCAGGACCCGACCGCCGGTGGCCATCCCCGAGGAGCTGATGATGATGCTCGGGCCGTGCTTGCCCGAGGTGAGCTCCCGGGAGTCGTCAGCAGAACGCACCTCCTGGAGGTCACCCATGATGTCGGTGAGGTCGAGATCTTCCCGCAGCTCGGTGACCGCATTCTTGTAGACGTCGAGAGCCGAAGCGGCCATCGGCGAGTTGACATAGACGGGCGTCCGAGGGATCCGGCCGTCCCTGCGCATCTGGGACAGGACGGTGATGACGATCTCGGTGCGGTCGACCGCGAAGGCAGGGATGAGCACTGACCCGCCCCGGTTGATCGTGCGGCGCACGGCGTCGGCGAGTGCCTCGTGTGCCATGTTCCGGGGGTCCATGTGCTCCCGGTCGCCGTAGGTCGACTCCACCACGACGACATCAGCACCCGCAGGGGTCTCGCGCGCCCGCAATACCGGGTGCTCCTTGCGGCCGAGGTCGCCGGAGAACAGGACCGATCCGTGCGGGGTCTGGACCCGGATCGACGCGCTTCCGAGGATGTGCCCGTTGCGGGTCCATACGGCAGTGATGTCGTCACCGAGCTCGAGGTCGCGGTCCCAGTCGACCGGCGTGATGAGCGGGAGGGTCTTCTCGACATCCTGGGAGTCGAAGAGCGGCTTGGGCTTGTCGTGCTTGGACCACCCCCCGAGCCGGGCGTCCTCGGCGTCTCTCTCCTGGAGGAAGCCGGCGTCGCGCAGGACGATGAAGGCGAGGTCACGGGTATGCGGTGTGCACCAGATCGGACCGTGGAACCCGTTCTTCACCAGCACCGGGAGATAGCCCACGTGGTCGAGGTGCGCGTGGGTCACGAGGATGTCGGTGATCGTGTCCGGAGGAACCGGGAAGTCGGCCCAGTTGAGCTTCCGCAACTCCTTCTCACCTTGGAACATGCCCCCGTCGACAAGGATTCTCCGCTCGCCGACGGTGAGGAGGAACTTGGAACCAGTGACCGTCCCGGCAGCGCCGAGGAAGGTGAGCGTCGTCGCCATGACCTCACTCTGCCACGCGCGCTCGAGGCATCGCCGCCGGGTCTGCCTCAAGAGCTCGCCGCCGCGAGAGGAAGCGCTAGATCCGGGCGGCGAGCTCGGTGCCCTGCCGGATGGCTCGCTTGGCGTCCAGCTCGGCAGCCACGTCTGCGCCGCCGATGACATGGGCCGCGGTGCCGCGGGCCGCCAGCTCATCAGCCAGTCCGCGCACGGACTCCTGCCCGGCGCACAGAACGATTGTGTCCACGGGGAGGGTCCGCTTCTCGACCGAGACAACCTCCTGTGGCACCTGCGTCAGCGACCTCGGGAGGACCTGCTTGGCGATGCCGGGAAGCCGCGACGTCGCCTTCTGGACTCCAGCCGGACGTCCCCGCCTCGTCGTCGTGACCGTGAGGTGCAGTCCGTCGTCGTCGATCCGGTCATAGGTTGCTCCGGTGATGAGCTGAACACCCTTGGCCTTCAACGCTGCCCGGTGCACCCAGCCGGTCGTACGGCCCAGTCCCCGACCGATCGACGAGGTCTTGCGCTGGATGAGGTACACCGCGCGCGGCGACGGCTCGGGTGCCGGCGTGCGTAGTCCTCCCCGGGTCTCCCCCGGGTCACCGACGCCCCACTCCTCCTGCCACGCCTCGAGGTCGAGGGTCGGGCTGTCGACGGTGGTGAGGAACTCGCTCACGTCCACACCGATGCCCCCGGCGCCGACGACGGCGACCCGCTCTCCGGCGACCTTCTCGCCGAGGACGAGCTGTGCATACGTCACGACCGACCGGTGGTCCACACCGGGGATCTCCGGTATGCGCGGAGCCACGCCCGTCGCCACGACGACCTCGTCGAACCCGCCGTCGGCGATGAGGTCAGCGGTCGCATACGTGTTGAGGTGCACCTGCACACCGCGGCGCTCGAGCTCACCGGAGTAGTAGCGGATGGTCTCGGCGAACTCCTCCTTGCCAGGGATGCGGCGGGCGATGGCGAACTGGCCGCCGATCGCGTCGCCGGCCTCGAAGAGCTCGACCGCATGCCCTCGCTCGGCGAGGGAGACGGCGCACGCCAGCCCGGCCGGTCCGGCACCGACGACCGCTACCTTCTTGCCCCGGGACACGGGGGTGAGGACGAGCTTGGTCTCATAGCCGGCCCGGGGGTTGACCAGGCAGGACGCCCGGGTGCGGTCGAAGGTGTGGTCGAGACAGGCCTGGTTGCACGCGATGCAGGTGTTGATCTCCTCGTCCGCGTCACGCTCCGCCTTACGGACCCACTGCGGGTCCGCGAGGAGCGGGCGGGCCATCGAGACGAGGTCACCGTCGCCGCGGGCGAGGATGTCCTCCGCGACCTCGGGCATGTTGATGCGGTTCGTGGCAATGACCGGGAGGGAGGTGTCCTTCTTGAGCCGGCCGGCGAGATGGACGAACGCGGCGCGCGGCACCGACGTGACGATCGTAGGCACCCGGGCCTCGTGCCAGCCGATGCCGAGGTTGAGCATCGTGGCTCCGGCCGCCTCGATCTCCCGGGCCAGATCGACGACCTCGTCCCAGGTCTGACCGTCCTCGACGAGATCGAGGACGGAGATGCGATAGACGATGATGAAGTCCGGCCCGACTGCGGCCCGGACCGTGCGGACGATCTCGACCGCCAGTCGGCGCCGGTTCTCGGCAGACCCGCCCCACCGGTCGGTGCGCTTGTTGGTCCGCGGCGCGAGGAACTGGTTGATGAAGTAGCCCTCGGAGCCCATGATCTCGACACCGTCATAGCCCGCCTCCTGGGCCAGCCGTGCGGTGTTGGCGAATCCGTCGATGGTCCGCAGGATCCCCTTCTCCGACAGCGCCCGGGGCTTGAAGGGCGTGATCGGCGACTTGATGGCCGACGCCGAGACCGACAGCGGGTGATAGGAGTAGCGGCCGGCGTGGAGGATCTGCAGGGCGATCTTGCCTCCCTCGCGGTGCACAGCCTCGGTGACGGGGCGGTGCCGGGCGACCTCCCGCCGGCTCGTGAGCTTGGAGGCCATCGGATAGAGCGTGCCCTCAAGGGTCGGGGCGAAGCCGCCGGTGATGATGAGGCCGACTCCGCCCCGGGCGCGCTCGGCATAGAAGGCCGCAAGGTCCGAGAACTCGCCGGCCTTGTCCTCCATCCCGGTGTGCATCGAACCCATGACGACGCGGTTGCGGAGCGTCGTGAAGCCGAGGTCGAGGGAGGAAAGCAGGTACGGATAGGCACTGGTCACTTGTATAGCCTCACCTCCGACGGCGACCTGGACAAGGTCCGGCGACTGTGACTCCAGTCCCACCTGGGTCGCGCACTGGGCACAATGAGGCAGTCCCCTGCCACAGGAGCCTTCCTTGTCCAACGATGTGCCGGGCCGCGACGCACTGCGTCAGGCCCTCGCCGAACAGACCCCCCTTCTCACTGCCACCCCGACTCCCGTGCCGGTGGCCGTCCGCCTGCACCGGGTCCTCGACTCTGCCTCCGACCTGCTGGACCTCACCGACGAGCAGTGCGACGTCGGTGTCCGGGAGGTCGTGACCCGCACCCTCGCCTGGTGCGTGGAACAGGTCGGACACTTCCACCGCCTGCCGCCGGGGTATGCGCAGGGCCGCCCGGTCGACGGCGGCCGGAGCATGATGCTGGTGCTGGTCGACGACCTCGATCTGCTTGGCCTCACCCTCGACCGCAGCTATGACGCTGCCTACCGCATGGACCAGGACGCCCTGGGCGAGCAGCTCGCCGTCGTCACAGAGACCTTCGCCTCGGCAACCGACGCTGAGCACCTGCTCCCAGCCGATCACTCGATCATTGATCCGGAGACCGCGGCAGCGCACGGTTCCGAAGTCGGTGACGACGGCATACCCCGGCTCCCTATTCCTGACCAGCCCGAGCCGAACCACCTCCGGGAGAACCAGTGAGCACCCGCAACGTCACCGCACCACCCCCGCCGGCCGGCCCAGGCGAGTCCCCCGAGGTGGGGGCGATCAACCGCTATGTCTCGGAGATCGCCCGCTGGCGCCTGCACCGGGCCCACGAGCTGCAGGCCATCGACGAGGTGACCCGCACCCACGACGACCGTGATTCCCTGACCGCTGAGATCACGGCGGCGATGACGCTGTTCCACGCGATCGCCCAGCGGCACGACCTGCTGCTGGCCACGTGGGACGACGGGAACGACCCGACGGTCAAGGGCAACGGCGACCAGGCACGCGAGTGGGTCAGCCAGCTCGTCTGGGGGGTGCTCGAGCTTCCGGACGGGGACGCGCAGGCGCTCGCCATGCCACTACCCGACGGACTACGGCTCTCCGACTCGATGGTCGCCTCATTGCGGACGCGGATCGGCATGGACCAGGGGGACGTCTCGCTCAAGGAGCGCCTGCGCAGCCTCGAGGCCGAGGTCGAGCGGGTCCGGGGCGCACTCGAGGAGGGGGCCGGCAGCGAGGAGGGACTCGACGAGCGCCTCGACGTGGTGTCCGACCAGCTGGCCGCCCTCGGCGAGCGTGACGACAACACCGTGCTGAGCGAGCTCGGCGACGTGGGCCTCGAGGTCGCGGCCGTCGACCGGGCCATCGTCGTCGGACGGGTCTCCCAGGCGCACGAGCGGGCGGACCGGGAGCAGGCGATGGCCGAGTATGAGCACCTTGTCGCGCGGGGGCAGGCGGTGCGGAGTCTGGCCGAGCAGGCGCTGACCCGGATCAACCCGGCGCCGCGGCTGGGGGTTCCCGATGTCACCGCCCTCGGCGAGGTGCCGGAAGGCGACGACGATCTGGCGACCTATGTCGGCAACCTCGAGCGGATCGGTCGCGCACTGGATCAGGCCCACTCGGTCTACGCCGCGGCACTCGCCGCCTATGCCGACCTCGCGGACCGGGCCGAGCGCTTGGCACGCACCCTCGCGGGATGCGGCGCGCCGACGAGCGTCGACCTCGCCGGCATGCTCACTGCCGCCAAGGAGTGCCTCCACAACGAGCCGGCGGACATCCGCCGGGCAGCGGCCCTCGTCGCGGCCCAGGAGGCCTATCTCGCCGAGCTGAGGACTGAAGCGTGAGTCCGAACACTCCCGAGGACCCCGGCACGGGCCACCGCACCGAACCGGCCCGGCGACTCGCCCACGGTGAGTCCGCAGAGCCTGCGGCGATCGAGTGCCCCGAGTGCCACGCGACGAACACCGGCGGCAGCGCCTTTTGCGGTTCCTGTGGACACGACTTCATCACCGGGGTCTCGCCCACGGAGCAGACCGCCACCGATGAGCTGAGCGAGGAGGAGGTGCCGATCCGGCCGACCGCCTGGCAGTCCGCCGAGCCGCACGAGGTCTTTATCGACCCCCGCCGCGACGCGGATGACGTCGAGCTGCCGACCCGCGCCGAGGACGTCGCTCTCGCCACCGAGGATCTGGCCCGCCGCCCCGATGTCCCTCCCCCGACCCCGCCGAGTCCCGAGCACGAGCACATCGCCCACGATGTGCCCGAGAACCTGCCGCCGTCTCGGCAGGAGTCGGCCGAGTGGGTGGCCGAGGTCTGGGTCGACCACGCCTGGGCCGCGACCACCGACAGCGAGCAGCCGGTGCCCGACACCGGACCACCGACCATCGTCCCCCTCAATCGCGACAACCTCGTCATCGGGCGGACCAACCTCGAACGCGGTCTGCACCCAGACCTCGATGCCGGGACGGACGCCGGGGTCTCCATCCGGCACGCCCAGCTCACGACCGACGGGCACCGCTGGTGGGTCGAGGACCTCGACAGCTCGAACGGCACCTTCGTCTCGACCGTCGGGCTCGAGCTGTCCGACACCGCGATCGAGCAGGGGCAGCGCGTCCGGGTCGACGAGGACGACCGGATCTATCTCGGCGGCTGGACCCGCATCATGCTCCGCCGCGTGCACAGCGACTGATCCGGGTCACCCTTCCCGCAGCCCACTGCGGTGCCCGGGCGTGCCACAACCTGGCAATTACCAGGTTGTGTTACGGCTTCGCCGGAACCACCGGCGCCACCAGCCCGACCGCGATCCGGTATGCCCCCGCTCGGCTTCGTGGATGCGGTCCGCCTCTGCGGCCTCGCGCCGGGCCTTCTCACGGCCGGCGCGGAGGGCGGACCACTGAACGACCAGGTCGTCGACGTCGACCGTGGGAGCGAGGAGCTGCGGCATGCCCGGCTCCGGCAGACGGAGCCGGTCCTGCTTCACCCGTCGGTTGAAGTCGTCGAGGACCTCGCGCACGGACTCCTCGGTGCGCAGGTCGAGCAGTGACTCGGGGAACGTCGCGGCCTCCTTGCGCAGCGCGACCGCCGGTGGCAGGACGCCGGTGAAGTGGAGCTGCTCACGCTCCGCGAGGCCGCGGACCCACCACAGCGCGTCATTCGGGTCGCCAAGGTTCTCCAGCGGTTTCCCGGCGCCGGGAAGGTTGTCGAACTCGCCGCGCTCCGTCGCCTCCCGGATGGCCCGGTCGACGGGCGACTCGTAGCGGGGTGCACCCTTCCGCCTCGGCCGCGGGGCCTCGGTCATCGGCGCAGCAGCCGGCCCACGGTCCGCGGAATCTGGTGGGCGACGTCGAGGGCCCTGATCGGTCCGCCGGGGTTGGCATCGTCGGCGGCCACCCCGTGGACGAGCGCGCCGAGGGCGCCTGCGATGGCCGGTGACAGACCGCCCGCCAGCAGAGCGCCGATGAGGCCAGAGAGGACGTCACCGGAACCGGCGGTGGCGAGCCAGGCAGGGCCGTCGGCCTGGGCGATGACAGGGTGGTCCTGCTCCGGCCCGACGATCAGGGTCACGGAGCCCTTAAGCAGGACCCAAGCACCCGTGCGCTGCGCCAGCTGCTCGGCGTGGGAGACCGGGTCGGAGTCGACGGTGGCGCGCTCGATCCCGAGGAGGCGGGCGCACTCTCCCGCATGGGGCGTCAGGATCGTCGGCCGACCGCGCCGCAGCTGGAGTCCCCGGTCTGCGAGCACGTCGAGTCCGCCGGCGTCGATGAGCACCGGCACGTCGGAGGCCAGGGCCTGGTCGATGGCGACGCTTTGGTCGTCATCGAGGCGTGAGATGTCCTGGGCCAGCCCGGAGCCGATGACCCAGGCCTGCACCTGACCGAGCCCGTGAACCACTTCGGGCACTGCAGTGACGACGTGGTCTGTGGCCCGCTGGGGCCCGACGTAGCGGACCATCCCGACGCCGGCCGAGACTGCGGCCGTGGTCGTGAGGACGGCGGCCCCCGGGAAGTCCGCCGAGCCGGCGATGACACCGAGCACGCCTCGGGAGTACTTGTGGTCCGACGGTTCCGGGACCGGCCACAGGTCGCGCACGTCATCGCGGTCGAGCCGCTCTGCCTGCGGGGATCCGGTGAGCTCGAGTCCGATGTCCACGACGGTCAGCAGCCCGACACGCGGCTCCGTGGCCGGGAGGAGGTGCACCGGTTTGAGGACCGAGAACGTCACGGTCTCGTCGGCAAAGACTCCGTCGGGGTCGCCCGCTCGTCCTGCCGGGTCCGCACCGGTGGGAAGATCCACGGCGATGACGTAGGCGTCGGCCGGAATCGCCTCGATCCAGGATCGGGCGAAGCCGGGCACCTCGGGCCGCCCACCGATGCCGAGGATCCCGTCGAGGACGATGTCGGCGTCCCCGAGGACCTCGGCCACCGCCATCTCGCTGCTATTTGGAAGATCGTGCGGCGCCTCGGGCTCGTCCTGAGCACGATTGGGCTCCGCCATCTCGCTGCTATTTGGAAGATCGTGCGAAGGGAGGGGGCGTGCGACGGAGGACACCAGGACGACGCCCGCGGCGACGGCATCCTCGTAGGCGCCGGAGTGGACCTTCTCGGTCAGCACCGCGGCGGTGGCGTGGCCGGCCTCGGCAAGGCGGGCGAGCGCATACAGAGCGTCAGCGCCGTTGTTGCCGGTGCCGATGAGGCCGACGACGCGCCGGGCGCGACGTTCCCGGATCCGGGCTGCGGTGACCGCGACGAGTCCCTCCACCGCCCGCGCCATGAGCTCCCCCTCGGGGAGGCGAGCCATGAGGTCGGCCTCAGCGGCATAGACCTCTCGGGCCCCGTAGGCAGGAATCATGGTGCGCTCACTCCCTCAAGGCGCTCGCAGACCACGACCGCAGAGGCGACGCCCGCATCGTGCGAGAGCGACACGTGCACGGTCGAGATCCCAAGTGCGGCAACGCGGTCGGCGACAGTACCGACGTACTCGAGGACGGGCGCACCGCCCTCGACCCGGTGGACAGTCACATCCGTCCAGACAAGCCCGACCGGCGCGCCGAGTGCCTTGGCAAAGGCCTCCTTGGCGGCGAAGCGGGCTGCCCGGGAGTTGAGCGG
The DNA here is from genome assembly GCA_012518475.1 of Intrasporangiaceae bacterium. Classification (GTDB taxonomy): domain Bacteria; phylum Actinomycetota; class Actinomycetes; order Actinomycetales; family Dermatophilaceae; genus F2B08. The sequence goes on from JAAYSB010000276.1 coordinate 9,909, forward strand.
CAGCTGCCGCTCGGCCGGGGTGAACAGCCGCTCCCCGAGGCGCGGACTGCGCTCGAGGGTCTCGCCGAAGCGCTCGATGTCGACGACGTCGATCCCGATCCCGACGATCATCTGCGGCTCCGCCTGAACGTCACTTATGTCACTCGACGGTGACTGACTTGGCAAGGTTGCGCGGCTGGTCGACGTCCAGACCCTTGGCGGCCGCGAGGTGCAGCGCGAAGACCTGGAGCGGGATGATCGTCATGAGCGGCATGAGCAACGGCAGCGACGCGGGAACCCGGATCACCTCGTCCGCGAACGGCAGCACGTCCTCGTCGCCCTCCTCGGCGATGACGAGGGTGCGGGCACCGCGAGCGC
>JAAYSB010000277.1 GCA_012518475.1 Intrasporangiaceae bacterium
ACCAAGTCCGGGACGGTGGCGCCACTCACGGTCGACGGCAGGATGGGGCCGGCCTCGCGGAAGGCGTTCCAGCAGCTGTGCGGACTGACCGGAAGCCAGGTCGACGGCAAGCTCAGTCCCTCGTTCTGGAAGGCCGCCCAGCGGTGGGCCGGCCTCTCGGGTGCCGACATCGACGGCAGCTGCGGGCCCCGCACCCGGGACGCGATCGCGCGCAAGACCGGACACACCGAGCTGCTCGGGGCGAAGTGGGCATGGGACTCCGACAAGCCGTCGGCTCACACCCGCGAGATCCAGGCCGCCTTCAACCGCGCCATCCATGAGGGGTGGCGCCCCTCCTGACTGACTCCTCACCCGGAGGGGAGACATCGACCCCACTGCGGGACAGTGGCAGGCTAGAGGTATGCGGCATCTGTGGATCGTCCTCCTCGGGCTCACCGGGGGGCTCGTGTGGAACGCGCTCGCCGACGGCGCCGCCGGGTCCGCCGTCGTCCTCGGACTCATCGGACTGGGCCTCGCCTGGCTCTTCTCCCCGTGGCAGGGGGGCCGCACCGACAGGCACCAGGACGTCCTGGAGCGGCCTGTCACGGACCGTGACGTCGTCATCTACTGGCGTCCCGGCTGCATCTTCTGCATCCGCCTCAGGGGCCGGCTCGGCCGGCACGGCAAGGAGGCGACCTGGGTGAACATCTGGCAGGACCCGGCGGCGGCGGAGTTCGTCCGAGGCGTCAACGGCGGGAACGAGACCGTGCCGACGGTCGTGATCGGTGGCGAGGCGCATACCAATCCTGATCCTCAAGAGGTGCTCGACCACATCCTGGCGAGCCGATGAGAAGTGTCGACCTCAACGCCGACATCGGTGAGCTGCCTTGGGAGACGAGCGCGGACGCCGGTCTGCTCCAGATCATCACCAGCGCGAACGTCGCGTGCGGGGGTCATGCCGGGGACGCGGAGACGATGCAGCGGGTCTGCGCCGAAGCCGCCCGCCACGGTGTCGCCGTGGGCGCCCAGGTGTCGTATGTGGATAGGGAGGGATTCGGTCGCCGTGCCATGGACGTGGCCGCCGACCTGCTCGAGGAGATCGTCCTGGAGCAGATCCACCACCTCGATGCGATCGCCCGTGCCGAGGGGGCGCCGGTCGCCTACTGCAAGCCGCACGGGGCGCTGTACAACACCATCGCCCGGAACGCCGAGCAGGCGGTCGCCGTCGCTCGGGCGTGCGCGGCATTCCGGTCCGGGCTGCCGGTGCTCGGACTGCCCGAGTCGGTGTGGCTGGCCATGGCAGGGGAGCACGGGCTGCGGCCCGTGGGCGAGGCATTCGCGGACCGGGCGTATGCAGCGGACGGCTCACTCCTCCCGCGCACTGAGCAGGGGTCGGTGCTCCACGACGGCCCGCAGATCGCGGCTCGGGTCGTCAGCATGGTCGCGCATGGTGTCGTCGACGCCGTCAATGGAGAGCGGGTGACGGTCCAGGTGGAGTCCGTCTGTGTCCACGGAGACACCCCCGGCGCGCTGACGATCGCGGCCCAGGCCAAGGATCGGCTGCAGGAGAACGGGATCGACATTGCCTCGTTCGCCTGACGTGGTGCGCGTCATCGAGTACGGACCTCGCGCGCTGCTCATCGAGGCCGAGGATCCGCTCGGGGTGTTCCGGGCACTCGGGGCGCTTCGGCTCGACGGTGTCGTCGACGTCGTGCCCGCTGCCTCGACGGTCCTGGTGACATTCGCCGACAGTGGTGCCCGTGACCGAGCCCGCCCAGCCGTGGCGGCTGCGTCACCGGCGAGCACGACGGTCGCGTCGTCGGAGGTCGTGACGATCCCGGTGACGTATGACGGCGACGACCTCGACGACGTGTCCCGACTGAGTGGGCTCTCCGTCGAGGAGGTCGTGGCCCGGCACACGCGGGTCGTCTATGACGTCGGCTTCGTCGGATTTGCACCGGGATTCGCCTATCTGAGCGGCCTGGACCCGGTGCTGCACCTGCCTCGCCTCGACTCACCACGGACCGCGGTGCCCACCGGCGCGGTGGCCATCGCCGGCCCCTACGCCGCGGTCTACCCGACCCCGTCTCCGGGCGGGTGGCGGCTCATGGGACGCACCACTGTCACGGTCTTCGACGGCCGCCGCTACCCGCCGGCTCTCCTCCGACCCGGGATGCGGGTCCGCTTCGAGGTCGCGTCGTGAGACCGGTCCCCGGGACGCTGGGATGAGCCTCCTCGTCGTCCGGGCGGGCGTGCGGACGACCGTCCAGGACCTGGGGCGACCCGGCTACGCGGCTCTCGGAGTCTCGCCGTCGGGGGCCGTCGACCGGTCGGCGCTGCGCTTGGCGAACCGGCTGCTCGGCAACCCCGAGGGCGCGGCGGCGCTCGAGTGCACGATGGGCGGACTCGTCGTGCGGGCGCAGTCGCCGCACTGGTGCGCCGTGACCGGTGCCCGCGCGCCGGTGCGTGTCGACGGGCGGCCAGAGGCCACCGGCTCCCCGTTCTTCCTCCGGGCCGGGGCCGAGCTGACGATCGGCGCCCCGGAGCGAGGGCTGCGCAGCTATCTGGCCGTCAACGGTGGGCTGCTCACCGCCGAGCTGCTCGGCTCGCGCTCGGAGGACACGCTCGGAGGCATCGTGCCGTTCCGCGTCACCGAGGGCAGCATCCTGCCGACGGGTCCGTCGACGGCCGACGTCGTGGGAGCGGTCGACCGGCACGACTCACCCCTGCCCCCGGTGGACGGTCCGCTCGAGGCGCGGATCGTGCCGGGCCCGAGGCGGGACTGGATGGCCGAGCAGTCGTGGAGCGTCCTCACCCGGCAGACGTTCACCGTCTCGGACCGCACCGACCGGATCGGCGTGCGGCTGAGCGGGACCCGACTCGAGCGTTCCGTGCACGAGGAGCTCCCGAGCGAGGGACTCATCCGCGGCGCCGTGCAGCTGCCACCCTCCGGCGAGCCGATCATCTTCCTCGCCGACCACCCGACGACCGGGGGATACCCCGTCATCGCTGTCGTGGATGACTCCGCGCTCGACCTCGTGGCCCAGCTCGTCCCCGGCCAGCACCTCCGCTTCCGGGC
>JAAYSB010000278.1 GCA_012518475.1 Intrasporangiaceae bacterium
GCACGCACGACACAGACCGTCTCGTCGAAGATCTGCAGCGCGCGGGTGCCGAGCATCGAGCCCGCCTTGGCGACGCTGTCGAAGTCGAGCGGGATGTCCAGGTGGGCGTCGGTGAACAGCGGCGTCGAGGATCCACCAGGGGTCCAGAACTTGATCTTCCTGCCGCCGCGGATGCCACCGGCCATCTCGAGCAGCTCGCGCATGGTGATCCCGAGCGGAGCCTCGTACTGGCCGGGCTTCTCGACGTGGCCCGACAGGCTGAACAGGCCGAAGCCCTTGCTGCCCTCGGTGCCCATGTCGGCGAACCATTCGTCGCCGTGCAGGATGATCGGCGGGATCGAGGCGATCGACTCGACGTTGTTGACCACGGTGGGGCGGGCATACAGACCGGCGACGGCGGGGAACGGCGGCTTGCTCCGCGGCTGGCCGCGGCGGCCCTCGAGGCTGTCGAGGAGCGCGGTCTCCTCACCGCAGATGTAGGCGCCGGCACCGGCGTGCACGGTGATGTCGAGGTCGAATCCCGAGCCGTGGATGTTCTTGCCGAGGTGTCCGGCGGCGTAGGCCTCCTCGACCGCGCGCAGGAGGCGACGGTAGACGTGCACGACCTCGCCGCGCAGGTAGATGAACGCGTGGTTGCAGCCGATCGCATAGGACGTGATGATCGAGCCCTCGATGAGGAACTGCGGGGCCGCCATCATGAGCGGGATGTCCTTGCACGTGCCCGGCTCGGACTCGTCGGCGTTGACGACGAGGTAGCGCGGTCCGCCGTCCGGCGGGGGCAGGAAGCCCCACTTCATGCCGGTGGGGAAGCCGGCGCCACCACGGCCGCGCAGGCCGGAGTCCTTGGCCATCTGGACCAGCTCCGCCGGCTCCATCTTCAGGGCCTTGTCGAGCGCCTGGTATCCCTCGTTGCGCTCATAGGTCTCGAGCGTCCACGACTGGGGGTCGTCCCAGAACTTGGAGAGGATCGGTGTCAGCTGGGTGCTCATGCGTCGTCCTTCCCACGGGAGTCGGCGTCATCCATGGTGAAAAGCGTTGTGTCCTCGACACTCTCGGCCTTCTCGTTGGCTGCCGAGTCCTCGTCGGTGACCTCGTCCTCGTCGACGCTGGACGGGCCGTGGGTCTCCTCGGCGGGGTCCGCGGACTTCGGGGCCGCCTGGGTCCCTGCGGCCGCCTCGTCGCTCTTGGGCGTGACCTCGGTCCGGCCGGGCGCGTCGCCGTCGGCCTCGGTGTCTCCGGCGGGAGCGTCAGCCGCCGCCGAGGTGTCCTCCTGGGCCGGTCCCGCAGGCGCGGTCCAGCCCTTCTCGTGAGCAACCTCGAGGCCGACCAGTGAGGCCGGTCCCGCGCCGACACCCTCGTCGGCGAGACCGTCGGAGAATCCGGCCAGGGTCCGGGAGACCTCCTTGAAGGTCGGCACCTGAGCCGGTCCGCGGGTCGGGGCGACGGGGTTGCCGGCGCGCAGGTCGTCGACGAGCTGGATCGTGGACTCCGGGGTCTGGTTGTCGAAGAACTCCCAGTTCGTCATGACAACCGGGGCGTAGTCGCACGCGGCATTGCACTCGACGCGCTCGAGGGTGATGAGCCCGTCCTCGGTCGTCTCGTCGTGACCGATCCCGAGGTGCTCGGAGACGGCGTCCCAGATCGCGTCGCCGCCCATGATGGCGCAGAGCGTGTTCGTGCAGACACCGACGGTGTACTGACCGTTCGGGTGGCGCTTGTACTGCGTGTAGAACGTGGCCACGCCGGAGACCTCGGCGGTCGTCAGGTCGAGCAGCTCGGCGCACAGGTCGATGCCACGGCCGGTGATGTAGCCGTCGACGGACTGCACGAGGTGCAGCAAGGGCAGCAGTGCGGAGCGCTTCTGCGGATAGCGGGCGATGACCTGCGCGGCGTCCTCCCGGAAGGCCGCCTCGACGTCGGCCGGGTACGGGTCCTTGGACTCCGTGGGGACGACGAGGTGCCCGGATGCGGACTGGAGACCGAAGTTGGAAGCCATTAGCGGTCCACCCCTCCCATGACGGGGTCGATGGAGGCGACGGCGACGATGACGTCGGCGAGCATGCCGCCTTCGCTCAGCGCCGCGACTGCCTGGAGGTTGTTGAAGCTCGGGTCCCGGAAGTGGGCCCGGAACGGCCGGGTGCCGCCGTCGGAGACGGCGTGGCAGCCGAGCTCACCCTTCGGGGACTCGATCGGGACGTAGGCCTGCCCAGGAGGCACGCGGAAGCCCTCGGTGACGAGCTTGAAGTGGTGGATGAGGGACTCCATCGAGGAGCCCATGATCTCGCGGATGTGGTCGAGGCTGTTGCCCATGCCGTCGCTGCCGACGGAGAGCTGTGAGGGCCAGGCGATCTTCTTGTCCTGGACCATGACCGGCTGCCCGACGCTGTCCTGGAGGCGGGTGACGGCCTGCTCGACGATCTTGAGCGACTCATACATCTCGTCGACCCGGACGCGGTAGCGGTCGTAGGCGTCGGCGCCGGTGCGGACGGGGACATCGAAGTCGTAGGTCTCGTAGCCGCAGTACGGGTTGGTCTTGCGCAGGTCGTGCGGCAGGCCGGCCGAGCGCAGCAGCGGCCCGGTCAGGCCGAGCGCGAGACACCCGGTGAGGTCGAGGTGCCCGATTCCGACGGTGCGCCCCTTGAAGATCGGGTTCTCGTTGAGCAGGGTCTCGAGCTCCTCGATGCCCTTGCGGACCTGCGGCAGGATCTCCTTGATCGAGTCGATCGCGCCGACAGGCAGATCCTGAGCCACGCCACCGGGGCGGATGTACGCATGGTTCATCCGCAGGCCGGTAATCATCTCGAAGACGTTGAGAATGCGCTCGCGCTCGCGGAAGCCGATCTGCATGATCGTCGTCGCACCGAGTTCCATACCGCCGGTGCCGATGCAGACCATGTGGCTACCGATCCGGTTGAGCTCCATCATGAGCACGCGGATCGTCGTGGCGCGCTCCGGGATGGCGTCCTCGATGCCGAGCAGGCGCTCGACAGACAGGCAGTAAGCCGCCTCGTTGAGGATCGGCATGAGGTAGTCCATGCGGGTGCAGAACGTCACACCCTGGGTCCAGGTGCGGAACTCCATGTTCTTCTCGATGCCGGTGTGGAGGTAGCCGATGCCCGCGCGGGCCTCGGTCACCGTCTCACCGTCGAGCTCGAGGATGAGCCGGAGCACGCCGTGCGTCGACGGGTGCTGCGGACCCATGTTGACGACGATGCGCTCCTCGTTGAGAGCGGTCGCCTCGTCGACGAGGTCGTCCCAGTCGCCGCCCATGGACGTGAAGAGGGTGCCCTCAGCGTCGGTGTAGGTGTGGTGACCCTCGGCATCGACGTAGGCCGGGCTGCCCGCGGCGTCCCCGTCCTCGTCGCCGTAGATGAAGCTGTCGTCCTCGTTGAGGACTCCCTCGTCGACGTTGTCGTCGGGGAAGGGCTCGGTGTAGGTGCTCATCAGTTGTACGACCTCCGCTGGTCCGGCGGCGGGACGGTGCCGCCCTTGTACTCGACCGGGATCCCGCCCAGCGGATAGTCCTTCCGCTGCGGGTGGCCGGGCCAGTCGTCCGGCATGAGAATGCGGGTCAGGGCCGGGTGACCCTCGAAGACGATGCCGAACATGTCCCACGTCTCACGCTCGTGCCACGTCAGGGCCGGGTAGATCCCGACGCCGGAGGGGATGATCGGGTCGTCATCGGGGCAGCTGACCTCGACGCGCAGGCGTCGGCCACCGTGGGTGATCGACTGGAGGTGGTAGACGGCGTGCAGCTCGGCACCCTCGTCCGCCGGGTAGTTCACTCCCGAGACCCCGGTGCACAGCTCGAAGCGAAGGCTCGGCTCGTCGCGCAGCACCTGGAGGACCGGGAGCAGGTGCTCACGGTCGACGTGGAGGGTCATCTCCCCGCGGTCGACGACGATCCGGTAGACGGCCTCGCCGAACGCATCGGACCCGAGGCCTGCCTCGAGCTGGTCCGCGATCTCGTCGAACTCGCCACCGAAGGGACGCACTGCGGAGCCGGGGAACAGCGTCGGGGTGACCAGGCCGCCGAAGCCGGAGGTGTCGCCGCCGCCGTCACCGGTGCCGAACAGGCCACGACGCTCTCCGCGCCGGATCGGGTCCGGAGTCGCGCCAGGGCCGGAGGGCAGGTTCTGGCCGTCGGACTCGGGAGGGGTGGTGGTGTCGCTCATGCCAGCAGGTTCCTTCCGGCGAACGAGGGGTGCCCGTTGCCCTCGCCCTCCTCGTGCCAACCGTGCACGTGGGTCTGGGCCTGCTGCTCGAGCGGGGCTGCCTCGAGGGCTGCCGCCTCGGCGGCGGCCACCGCGGCCCGGCGGTTGGCGCCGAGCGGGTAGTGCCGCACCTGCTTGTGCAGCTCGATGATGGCGTTGAGGAGCATCTGGGGGCGGGGTGGGCACCCGGGAAGATAGATGTCGACCGGCAGGATGTGGTCGACACCCTGGACGATCGCGTAGTTGTTGAACATGCCGCCGGAGCTGGCGCACACACCCATCGAGATGACCCACTTCGGCTCGGCCATCTGGTCGTAGACCTGACGGACGACGGGGGCCATCTTCTGGCTGACACGGCCGGCGACGACCATGAGGTCGGCCTGGCGCGGGGTGGCGGCGAAGCGCTCCATACCGAACCGGGCGATGTCGTGCTGCGGCGCGCCGGTGGCCATCATCTCGATGGCGCAGCACGCGAGGCCGAAGGTGGCGGGCCACATGGAGGCCTTGCGTCCCAACCCGGCGATGTGCTCGACCGTCGTGAGCAGAATGCCACTCGGGAGCTTGTCTTCAATACCCATCAGGTGTCCTTGTCAGTAGTCCGGCGCTGTCCAGGAGGGACCATCAGTCCCACTCGAACCCGCCGCGCTTCCAGACGTATGCGTCAGCGATGAAGAAGGCGTTGAGGAGGAAGAGCAGGACGGCCAGCAGGCTGAACAGGCCGAGCTGGTCGAACGCGACGGCGTACGGATAGAGGAAGACCGCCTCGACGTCGAAGATGATGAAGAGCATCGCGGTCAGGTAGTACTTGATCGGGAAGCGGCCGCCGTCGGCAGCCTGGGGCGTGGGCTGGATGCCGCACTCGTAGGCCTCGGCCTTGGCTCGGTTGTAGCGCTTGGGGCCGACGATCTGGGCCAGCCCGACCGAGAAGACAACGAACCCGGCGCCGATGGCGACGAGCAGCAGCATGGGGGTGTAGGGGTTCGTCATCAGCGAGGATGCCCCTTTCAGGTCGGACGTCTGCGGTCAGGTGTTGGGTGGCAACACCGCTCGTGTGCAGTAGGTCACAGCACGTGCCATCTCATCCTAGGGGGATGAGGTTTGGCCTTGCCGTCTGGCACCCCGTGAGGGCTGCTTGTGATTGCTTTCACGAGCGTCTGTGAGTCTATGAAGCGACCCCGCCGAGGACCTACTTAGGTCACCCTAAGTTCTTAGTGGCCCGGTGCAGGGCGACGATCCCGCCGCTGAGGTTGCGCCACTCGACGCCCTCCCAGCCGACGTCGGTGATGACCTGGGCCAGCTCCTCCTGGTCGGGCCACTCCTGGATCGACTCGGCGAGATAGACATACGAGTCGGGGGTCGAGCTGACCTTGCGGGCGACCGCCGGCAACGAGCGCATGAGGTACTGCTGGTAGACCGTGCGGAAGGCTCGGTTCGTCGGGGCGCTGAACTCACAGATGACGAGCCGGCCACCGGGCTTGGTGACCCGGAGGAACTCCCCGAGCGCCACTGCCGTGTCCGCGACGTTGCGCAGACCGAAGCTCATCGTCACAGCGTCGAAGGAGTCGTCGGCGAACGGCAGACGCATCGCGTCGGCAGCGGTGAATCCGAGGTCGTCGCGGCGTCCTCGACCCACCCGGAGCATGCCGAGGGAGAAGTCCGCCGGCACCACGTGGACCCCCGAGTCGGCGAACGGCTCGCTCGAGGTGCCCGTTCCGGCCGCGATGTCGAGGACGACCTCGCCGGGCTGGGCACCGACAGCCTTGACGACGGCCCGCCGCCACAGCCGGTCCTGACCGAATGAGAGGACGTCGTTGATCACGTCGTAGCGACCGGCGACCTCGTCGAACATCGCGGCGACTTCCTGAGGATCCTTCTCGAGACTGGCACGGCTCATGCCCCATATCCTCCCTCACGCCCGGGTGTGCTGTGTGCCGACCGTCGTTCGCGCCGTCGTATCCTTGACGACGATGACCCTGCTGCCAGTCCCCGGCACCGGCAGCGGCGCCTCGGCCACCACCGGCCCCCTGGTCGCCCGCACCGTGCCCATCCCCCTCTCCCTCGCCCACGACCTCCTGGCCGTGATGCCCAGCGCGCCCGCGGACCAGCTCATGTCCTGGGTCCGCCGGGGGGAGGGCTTCGTCGGGTGGGGCAAGGTCGCAAGCATCCGCACCGCCGGCCCGGACCGCTTCACCGAGGCTGAGGCCTGGTGGCAGTCGCTCGTCCAGTCGGCTCAGATCCACTCCGAGCTCGCCGTCCCCGGCACCGGCCCGATCGCTCTCGGCAGCTTCTCGTACTCCGCGGACTCCGCGGCCGGGGCGAGCCTGACCGTTCCGCAGGTCGTCATCGGTCGGCGCGGCGACCTGGCCTGGGTGACGACGATGGGCGTCGGCTCGGCGCCGGAAGTGCCGCAGCTCGACGCGAGCCTCCCGGAGCAGCCGATCGGCATCCGCTTCGCCGACGGCGCGCGATCCAGCCCCGAGTGGGCCACCGTCGTCAGCGCGGCAGTTGCCCGGATCATCGACGGGGACCTCGACAAGGTCGTCCTCGCCCGGGACCTCGAGGTGCAGGCCGACTCCCCGATCGACGCCCGCTGGCTCCTGGCCCGCCTCGCGGAACGCTACGACAACACATGGGTGTTCTCCGTCGACGGCCTCGTCGGCGCCACCCCCGAGCTGCTCGTCCGCCTCGACAAGGGCCTCGTCCACTCCCGGGTGCTCGCCGGCACGATCCGCCGCACCGGTGACGACGAGCACGACCTCGCCCTCGCCGGTTCTCTGGCCCGGTCCTCCAAGGACCTCGAGGAGCACGAGTACGCGGTCCGCTCGGTTGCCGACGCCCTACGGCCGCACTGCTACTCCATGAACGTGCCCGAGGCCCCCTTCGTCCTCCACCTCACCAACGTCATGCACCTCGCGACCGACGTCGCCGGCGTGCTCGGCGACCGGACGACGTCGCTGACCCTCGCCGCGTCCCTCCACCCCTCGGCCGCCGTCTGCGGCACCCCGACCGGCAAGGCGGATGCGGTCATCGCCGAGATCGAGGGAATGGACCGGGGCCGCTATGCCGGACCCGTCGGGTGGATGGACGCCAACGGCGACGGTGAGTGGGGCATCGCCCTGCGCTGCGGTGTCGTCGAGGACGATGCCCGGATGCGCCTGTTCGCCGGGTGCGGCATCGTCGCCGGCTCCGACCCCGAGGCCGAGCTGGCCGAGTCGGACGCCAAGTTCATCCCGATGCGCGACGCGCTGACCGCCCCGCCGCTGGCCTGACGGCTAACCGCCCGTCGGCGATCTATCCGGTCCTCGTCGCCTGCTCGGCCAGGTCCCGCAGTCGCGCCCGCAGGTCTCGGTGCCCGGACCGGTCGAGCCGCACCTCGATGACAGTCATCCCTTCGGGGTGACGCGACACGAGGTCGGCGAGCGCGTCGGGTGAGTCGGCACGGGCATACCGGATCCGGTATGCGGCGGCGAGCTCCTCGATCCCGGCACCGGTCGCGGTGCCGAAGAGCCGCTCGAAGTCGTCGGCCCGCTCGGGCTCGCCCGGCTCGAGGGTCGAGAAGATCCCACCTCCGTCATCGTTCGCGACAACGACAGTCAGGTCCGGACGCGCCTCGTCCGGCCCGATGAGCAGGGCGTTGCTGTCGTGGAGGAAGGTGAGGTCCCCGACGAGCGCATAGGTCGGTCCACCGGACTCCAGGCCGATGCCTACGGCCGTCGACACCACGCCGTCGATTCCCGCGAGCCCCCTGTTGCCGACGACCCGCACCGACTCCCTGTCACCGGCAGCAGCCCAGTCGACAGCGAGCTCGACGTCCCGCACCGAGTTCGACGAGCCGAGGACGAGAGTGGAGCCGTCCGGGAGGGCGTCGGTGAGGACCCGTGCCAGGGCGGGCCCGCTCCCCCACGTCAGATCGGCCTCGAGGGCCGCGCCGGTCGCGGCTGCGGCGTGCCACCAGGAGCGCAGCCAGTCACTGGGCTGCGCGGACCCCGGGACGGTCAGCTCCGCTGCATCGATCGAGTCGATAGGCAGCGTCTCTCCCACGTCGTAGGACGGGCCGATCCAGCGGGGCCCGGCCGCCAGGTAGGTGACCGAGGTCGGGTCTGCGGTCAGTGCCGCACGCACCGATCGGGACAGCGTCACCCGGCCGGCGACGACGACCCGGTCCGGCCGGTTGGCTGCGAACCATGCGGTGGCGAGGATGAGCGGTCCGTGAGGCACGGCGGTGCTCCCGAGCGGCTGCTCCCCGAAGGGCTCTGCCACGACCGGCCAGCCATGGCGCTCTGCCCACTGCGCGACGCGACGGGCCTGGTCGGCTTCGGGCAGGTCGCCGATGACGACGAGGGCCCGCTCAGGGAGGCCGTCAAACCCCGTGTGCCCCGCCGCTGTGCCCGGATGGAGGTCGCCGGCGTCGCTTGTGCGACGTGCCAGACCTCCAACGGGGTCCGGAACGAAGGTCGGGTCGGTCAGGTCGGGCACCAGGGGTTCGCGGAAGGCCACGTCGAGGTGCACGGGGCCGGGAGCTGCCTTGGTCCCGTGCCGCCAGGGTCGGCTCGCTGCGGCGATGGCGTCTGCGATGACCGCGCGACGCTGGGGGCAGTCGCGGTCGGCATCGAACTCGGCCTCGAACCGGATCGCTTCGCCGAACATCCCGGGCTGGGTCGTCGTCTGGTTGGCACCGATGCCGCGGAGCTCGGCGGGGCGGTCGGCGCTGAGGACGATGAGGGGGACGAGTCCGTGATGGGCCTCGAGGACGGCTGGGTGCAGGTTGGCCACCGCTGTGCCGGACGTGGTCACGACGGCTGCGGGAACCCGGCTTACCTTCGCAAGACCGAGGGCGAGGAAGGCTGCGGCCCGCTCGTCGATCCGCACGTGCAGGGTGAGCCGCCGTGCTCGCTCGGCGGCGAGCAGCGCATACGCCAGCGGCGCCGACCGGGAGCCGGGAGCGAGGACGACGTGGCGCACCCCACCGCTGGCGAGCCCGTCGACGATGTCGCGCGCGAGCTCGGTCGAGGGGTTCACGAGCGTGATTGTGTCACTCGCACGTGATCGGCGTGATCATCGGAGGCCGGGACCGGGTGCGGCGAGCTGCCGCTGCGGGGCTGTCCTGAAAGCGGCGGACATCGACGTCCCGCACCGTTGGAGCAGAACCCGGGTCACCCGGCCGGAGTCGCCGGGCGAAGAACGGGGCAGCCGTCGACGACCACTCCGCCAGAGACGGTGACGCTCCGGACGCGGCCGCCTCGGCCGCAAGGCGTGCCGTCTCCCGGTAGGTGATCGAACCGTGCACCGGCGCATCGCTGTTCTTCCCGAAC